>NZ_JAMYQF010000019.1:0-110237 GCF_040320745.1 Mesorhizobium sp. M0621
CTCGACAACCAGAGAGAAGACGGACAAACCCCGTTTTACGGGGCATGCACATGCGGCATTTCGATTCACTCAAAACTTTCCCCGGACAGCCCTGCCGTGAACGGGGAGAAGGATGCTGTCATGGCCGGTTTCGCCAATCGCCAGCGTTGCGGAAAGAGCTTCTTTCTCCCCGTT
This sequence comes from Mesorhizobium sp. M0621, assembly GCF_040320745.1. Taxonomy (NCBI): domain Bacteria; kingdom Pseudomonadati; phylum Pseudomonadota; class Alphaproteobacteria; order Hyphomicrobiales; family Phyllobacteriaceae; genus Mesorhizobium; species Mesorhizobium sp. M0621. Next base: position 175 of record NZ_JAMYQF010000019.1, read on the forward strand.
CACGGGGAGAAATGCCCGGCAGGGCAATGAGGGGCGGCGCTGCCTTCGACAACTGAAACGACCGGGTTTGCATTGGTTGTGAATTTGTGGCCGTCGCCTCTACCTATGCCTCGATCGCCAATGTGAAGCCCGACGCCTTGCTGCCGATCTAGACCGGCGGCTGTTCCCCCGCATCCAGCAGCCACTGCCGCACGGCTTGCGTCGGCTGCGGATGGCGCTGCTTTCTCGGCATCACGACATAAAAATCCTGCGTGCCACGCATTTCACCGCTGACCGGCTGAACCAAGCGGCCGGCGGCAAGGTCGGCGGCGACGAGAAAGCGGCTGGCCAGCGCTATGCCCTGGCCGGCGATGGCCGCGTCGATGGCGAGGCTTGTCTGGTTGAAGCGCATGCGTTTGAGCTCGGTCGTCATCTTTAGGCCGACCGCCTTTTCCATGAACTCCGGCCACAGATTGTGGGCGTCGTGCAGCAGGACATGATGCTGGATTTCTGCGGCCGCGATCCCGACCGTGCCGGCCGGAAGCAGGGCAGGGCTGCAGACGGCGATGATCTGCTGGGGAAACAACAGGTCGACGATCAGGCCGGCGCCGAAGGGCGGGCGGCCCTGGCGCACCGCGATGTCGACGCCATCGGCCTGAAAGCTCGACAGGCTTTCGCTGGCCAGGACGCGCAGGTCGACCAGCGGGTTGTGCACCACAAAATCCTGCAGCCGGGGGATCAGCCATTTGGTGGCGAAGCTTGGCGTCACGCTGATCGTCAGCCGCGCCGGCTCGGGGCGAAGCAGAAGCGTCGCCTCCGAGATCAGGTCGAAGGCGCGGCGGATGTTGGGCACATAAGCGCGGCCCTCGTCGGTCAGCGCCAGGCCGCGCGGCAGCCGCTCGAACAGTTTTGTGCCGAGGTCCGCCTCCAGCCCGCGGATGTGCTGGGCCACCGCCCCTTGCGTGACGTTGAGTTCCTCGGCGGCGATGCGGAAGTTGAGATGACGCGCCGAGGCTTCGAAGGCGCGCAGCGCATTCAACGGCGGCAGGCTGAGGAAGGCTTCGGGCATGCAGGAGTTTTTCTACAGGTTGATTTCAGGCATTCTGGTTCGAACCGATGCTGAAAACCAGCTATATCAACGCTCAATTCCCGAAAACACCGCTTGCGGTGCCTGGCAACCCGAGAAGGAAAATCCAATGAGTGTAGAAAAAGTGGCTGTTGTCGTGGCCGGCGGCAGCGGCATGGGTGCGGCGGCGGCGAAGCGGCTGGCGGCGGACGGCTTCAAGGTCGCCATCCTGTCCTCCTCGGGCAAGGGCGAGGCGCTGGCCAAGGAGCTGGGCGGGCTCGGCGTCACCGGCTCCAACCAGTCGAACGACGATCTGCAGCGCCTGGTCGACCTGACGCTCGAGCGCTATGGCCGCATCGACGTGCTGGTCAACAGCGGCGGCCACGGGCCGCGTGCGCCGATCCTCGAGATCACCGACGAGCAGTGGCACACCGGCATGGATGTCTATCTGATGAACGTCGTCAGGCCGGTGCGCATCGTGGCGCCGCAGATGGTCAAGCAGAAGGGCGGCGCGATCATCAACATCTCGACGGCCTGGGTGGTCGAGCCGAGCCCGATGTTCCCGACTTCGGCTGTGTTCCGTGCCGGTCTTGCCGCCTACACCAAGATCTTCGCCAACACTTATGCCGCGGACAATGTGCGCATGAACAACGTGCTGCCCGGCTGGATCGACAGCCTGCCGGCCACCGAGGAGCGTCGTGACAGCGTGCCGATGCAGCGCTACGGAACTTCCGAAGAGATCGCCGCGACCATCGCTTTCCTGGCGTCCGAAGGCGCCGGCTACATCACCGGCCAGAACATCCGGGTCGACGGCGGCATCATCCGCGCTATTTGAGGGCGTCGATCGGACGGGGGTCGATATCTCCAAGGAGCAATAAATGCGGCTTTTGATACTCGGCACCGGCTGGATGGCGCAGGAACATGCACGGCGCTTCAGCGCCATCGAGGGCGTCGACATTGTCGCCGCCGTCGATGTCGATCCGGGGCGCGTCGGCGACTTCGCCGACAGCTTCAACATTCCCAACCGCTTCACCTCGCTGGAGGAGGCGCTGACATGGGGCGCCTTCGACGCGGTGGCCAATGTCACGCCGGACCGCATGCATCACCCGACCACCATGATGCTGATCGCCGCCGGCAAGCCGGTGCTGTGCGAGAAGCCGCTGGCCGAAAATTTTAGCAAGGCCACCGAGATGGCCGACGCCGCCGAGGCCGCCGGCATCGTCAACATGGTGAACCTGACCTATCGCAATGTCGCCGCACTCCAGAGGGCCCGCCAGATGGTGCAGGCGGGCGAGATCGGCACGGTCAGGCACGTCGAGGCGTCCTATCTGCAAAGCTGGCTGGTGTCGAAATTCTGGGGCGACTGGCGCACCGATCCAAAATGGCTGTGGCGCCTGTCGCGCGGCCACGGTTCGAACGGCGTGCTCGGCGATGTCGGCATCCACATTCTCGATTTCGCCAGCTATGGTGCGGCGCTCGACATCGACCATGTCTTCTGCCGTCTGCGCAGCTTCGACAAGGCACCCGGCAACCGTATCGGCGACTACGGGCTCGACGCTAATGACAGCTTCGCCATGACGCTGGATTTTTCCAATGGCGCTTTCGGCGTGGTGCATGCCAGCCGGTGGGCGACCGGCCATCTCAACGAGCTGCGGTTGCGAATCTATGGCGAAAAGGGCGGCATCGAGGTGGTGCACAATCTCGACGGCTCGGCGCTCAAGGTCTGCGTCGGCGACAATGTCGAGAACGCCATATGGGAAGAGGTCGACGCCGGCACGGTGGCGACCAACTACCAGCGTTTCGTCGATGCGGTGCGAACCGGCGTGCAGGCCGAACCGTCATTCCACCATGCGGCCGAATTGCAGAAGGTGCTGGATCTGGCTGTCGTCTCGGACGAGAAGCGTGCGGAGTTGAGGGCGAGCGCGGATACGCATTGAGGGAAAATGGCCAGCCGCCAGAGGCGGTCAGGCGTGCGGCGGCGTCTGATCTAGCCGCGCGGGCGTCTGATCAGCGCGCGGCCGATCGGCTTCGGCGTCTCGCTGCGCAGCACCAGCGCTGTCGTGACCGAACCGTGACGCGCCACCGCATCGACGATGGTTTCGAGCTGCGCCGGCGAGGGAACGAGGACCTTGAGGATGAAGCAATCCTCGCCGGTCAGCCGGTGCACCTCGGTGATCTCAGGCATCTCGGCGAACTGCTTCAGACAGGGGCGGATATGCTCATGCGTGGTGCGCACCCGTATGATGGCCATCATGCCGAGACCAAGGGCCGCCGGATCGATCACCGCGGTGTAGCCGGCAATGACGCCACGCTCCTCCAGCCGTTTCACCCGCTCGGAAGTCGCCGGCTGTGACAGGCCGACCCGGCGGCCAAGCTCGGACATGCCGATGCGGCCGTTCTCCTGCATCGCTTCGAGGATGGCAATGTCGGTCGGATCGAACTCCGTGCGCTCATCGCTGTTTTTCATGGTCACCTTGAATCCATCGGAAATGCCTGGGCTTCTCCGATGGTTTCCTATTTTTATTGCCAGAGCAAGACGTCAGAATGCTCGCTTGATCGATAGGAGCAAGGCGACATGACGCACTTCATTATCCTGCCCGGCAGCGGTGGTTCCGGTCCGGCGCATTGGCAATCGCGCTGGGAAGATGCCAATCCGGCGATGCGGCGTTTCCAGCCGTCAAGCTGGGACCTTCCCGATCTCACCGACTGGCTGGCGGCGCTGGAGCGGGCGGTGAGCGAGGCGCCCGAGCCGCCGGTGCTGGTCGCGCACAGCCTGTCCTGCCTGTTGATTGCCCATTGGCAGAAGATCTCGCGGCGGCCGGCCAGGGCGGCCCTGCTGGTCGGCGTTCCCGACCCGACGTCCGCCGTCTTCCCTGGATATGGCATGGCTTTCGCCGAAATTCCGCAAGGGCGACTGCGCTTTGCCTCGCTGGTGGTGGCCAGCACAAACGATCCGTATGGCTCGCCGGAGTATGCAGAGGCGAGGGCGACGCAATGGGGCAGCCGTCTTGCCGTCATCGGCCCCGCCGGCCACATCAATGCCGAGAGCGGATTGGGAGACTGGCCGGAAGGTCTCGATCTTCTCGAAGGGCTCGTTTCCGAGGCCCAGGGGTAGCGTCAGCCGCCATTCACCAAAGCGAGAATGAGTTTTTGCAGATTGCCGCCCTGGCCGAGTTCGACGCGGTCGAAATCGCGGCTGGCTTGCCGCTGCGCCTGTGACAGTTCGGACAGGCGCCTGGTCATCTCGGTGCGGATCTTGCTGCATTTGGCATCGTCAGCAACGCTGAGGCCGACGGTCGCCGTCTCGATCTTGCGCACCATGTCGATGATATCGGCGCCGTGCACCTTCTCGTGGGCGCTGACGCCGGCGATGAAAACCTCCCAGTTCCTCTGGATGGCAGGCGGCAGCGGCGCCGAGGGGCTTGGCAATGTGTAGGTGATGATGAGCTTCGGCCGCGCCGTCGCCAGCATGCAGGCGCCGGCCCGCGTTTGATAGTCCCGGGTCCAGGTCAGCTTGAAATTGGTGTGGGCGATGGCACGGGTGATGCCGAGCTTAGGCCCGTTTTCGCCGATCGAGCGATAGAGTTCCGGCCCGGACTGGCCTGATATGGCGTAGGTCTCGACCTTCTCGACCGGCTTCCAGTCGGCATGGGCGGCGAGCGGCAAGGCTAGAAGCGCGGCGATCGACAGACCCAGACGAACACAGGCTTTCAATGCCACTCTCCGCGAAATCAGGACCGGCGCCGAACCAGGCGATGTCACCGGATGGCTTTTCCTATATGCTGCCTGCGGGCACCGCAATTGCCGGAGGGGGAAGTCATGAGAGCTGGATATCTCGTCGTCGCCGGTGCGTTGGCAGTCCTGCAGGCCATGCAGCCGGCCTTCGCGGCCTCCTGCGGCGGCTGGGCCGCCAAAATGGAGGAAGACGAGGGCGGCAGCATGCTCACCGCCTCGGTCTGCGGCGGGCCGAAAGGTGACGCGCATCTGATGCTGACCTGCTTCGGCACGCCGGTGCTGAGCTATGACCTCGGCGCCACCGGCCAGCAGCTGGAGCCGGGCATCAGCGGTTCGTTCGAGTTCAAGGCCGACGGCAAGGCGGTGACCAAGACCTTGCAGTTGGAGGCCATGTACAACTATTTCGTGGCGGACCTAGCCCGGGCCGACCCGCTGCTGGACCTGCTGCGCGGGAAGGGCGATGTGCTGGTCAGCGCCGCCAAATACGGCCAGACCAGTTTTCCGCTGAAGGGCTCCAGTGCCGCCATCGGCAAGGTGCTGGCGCAGTGCGGCAAGGCAGCGCCCGCGGACGGGGATTGAGCGGCGGGCGGCGGCCCGCGCGCCTTCGTCGCCCCGGCGGTGACTGGCGTATAGCGGAAGGCTTTCAGGCTCTATTCAAATCGCCCCAAAAAGCAGATATAGGTCAGCTAGGTTGACCTAAATAGAATTGTCGCGGGAGGCGTGACTTGACCCTGATGAACCTGTTGGCTTCGCGCTCATCGCGCATGAAAGCGTCCGAAATCCGCGAACTCTTGAAGTTGCTCGACCAGCCCGACATCATCTCGTTTGCCGGCGGCATTCCCGATCCGGCGCTGTTTCCGGCCGCAGCGATCCGCGACGCCTATGCCGATGTGCTTGGCGGCGCGGAGGCGGGTGCGGCGCTGCAGTACCAGGTCTCGGAAGGCTATCTGCCGTTGCGGCGCTGGCTGGCCGGGCAGATGGGCAAGCTCGGCGTTGCCTGCGAAGAGGCCAACATCTTCATCACCTCCGGCTCGCAGCAGGCGCTGGATTATCTCGGCAAACTGTTCCTGTCGCCGGGCGATACCGCGCTGGTGACATGGCCGACCTATCTCGGCGCGCTGCAGGCTTTCAACGCCTATGAGCCTCGCTACGACCGGCTGACCCCGGCGGGCGGCAACATGACGCCCGATGCCTATCGTGCGGCCGCGGCTTCGAATGGCGGCAAGGCCAAGTTCGCCTATCTGGTGCCGGATTTTGCCAATCCGACGGGCAACACGCTGGACCGAAAGCAGCGCGAAGCGGTGCTCGACCTTGCCGGCGAACTCGACATCGCCGTCATCGAGGACGCCGCCTATCGCGCGCTGCGTTACGATGGCGAAGGCGTGCCGCCGATCCTGGCGCTCGACTGTGCGCGGTCCGGCGGCATCGACAAGGCGCGCACGCTTTATTGCGGCTCGTTCTCGAAAATCCTGTCGCCGGGCATGCGCGTCGGCTGGGTGTGCGCGCCGCGCCATATCGTCGAGAAGCTGGTGCTGATGAAGCAGGCCTCGGATCTGCACAGCCCGTCGATCAACCAGGTGGTGATGCACCGCGTTGCCGAAGCGGTGTTCGACGACCAGGTCGAGAAGCTCATCGGCGCCTATCGCGAACGCCGCGACGGGCTGCTCGCGGCACTGGAAGCCCACATGCCGGCAGGCGTAACCTGGAGCCGTCCGGAAGGCGGCATGTTCGTCTGGATGACGCTACCCGAGGGCCGCGACGCCACCGCGTTGCTGGCGCGGTCGGTAAAGAAGGCGCGCGTCGCCTTCGTGCCCGGCAATGCCTTTTATGCCGACGGCACCGGCCGCAACACGCTGCGGCTGTCCTTCACGCTCGCCGACCGGCGCGCGGTGAGCGAGGGCATCCCGCGGCTGGCGGCCATCTTGAAGGAATAGGCTTCCGCCGGAATTCAGCAGGCCCGGTTGCTATGCCGGCACGTTCATCAGGTGCTTGAGCTTGGAAAGCCTGGTGCGAGCCAGCTTGCGAAGTTGTTTTTCGAACCCTTCCTCGCCGGTTCCGACGACGAAGACCAATGTCTTGAAGTCCAGCATGAACTCGTCGATCGCTGCTGTGACCTTGTCTGATCCGCCCTTGAAACGACGCAGCAATACGTTCGCTTCTTCGACATCGTCGGCACCTGCTCTGTCGACGAGCGCTTCGAGCCTTTGAAAACTATCCAATTCCAATTCCTCCCGGCCGCGCCACAAAACTTGGCTCCGGACAAAAAGTTCCAAGCTGAACGGGATTTTCCTGCCCGGCGCATCATGCGGCTTGCGTAACAAACAGCTCGCCGGCGGGCTTTTTTCGTTCCGGTGGAACCTCCGCGGCAAATCGGAGTTCTCACCATGTCTGACCCCCCGCAGACAAATGAAAGCCTCTTGTATCGGCTTTCCAAAAGCCCGCCGGATCCCCTCCCGGCGGGCTTCTTGTTTGAAAGATGGACCATGGCACCATCAGTGGACTTGCGGCGAGGCGACGGTCATGCGTTCGCATTGACGGCGTCCTGTCCGAACCTAAATTCGAAAGGCTCACGAGGAGGAGTTTGCATGGAAACCCAGGAATTGCATCGCGGTCGGCTCATCGACCATATCCAGTTGGTGGTCAGAGATCTCCCGGCCAGCCGGCGTTTCTACGAAGCGGTCTTCGAGGTGCTCGATATCCCGATCGGCGGCACCGGCGACGGCTATTTCTGGGCCGACGAGTTGTTTATCTCCAGTGCCGACAGCCCTGCAGCGTTGGGAAAACTCACCGGCCGCCATCATCTCGCCTTCCAGGCAAAGAACCACGCCATGGTCGAGGCCTTCCACAAGGCCGGGCTCGCCGGCGGCGGCAAGGACAATGGCGCGCCGGGCGAACGGCCCTATCATCCCGGCTATTACGCCGCCTTCCTGCTCGACCCGGACGGCAACAACATCGAAGCCGTCCATCACGGTCCGCACACGCGCAGCGCCGCTTCGGTGAAGATCACCTTCTAGGCTGGAGAGACGCCGCTTTGCGTTGCCAATTTGGTGGCGCCGATGCTAACCGTGCAGACGGCTGGCGGGAATCGGCATCGAAGCAACGCTCGCCACAAATGTCTCGATAAAACTCCCCTTACACCCCGTGGAGACTATTTTTATGCAAAGCCTAACCAAGGCGATCCGTGTCGGCGCACTTTTATTTGCGATCGGGACCATCGGTTTGCCAAACATATTATCGGTTGCTTATATCTCGTCGGCGCAAGCTCAGGAAGAGTATCTTCCGACCCAGAAGGATTTTGTCGGCAAATGGAAACTGAACGGTGGAGCCATCCGGCCGCCGCGCGACATGACGGATGCGCCCACGCCGGAACAAGAGGCTGCCGCCAGTGAGTTCCAGCAGACGGTGACCGCGTTTTACGGCGCGTTCGACTACCTGGAGATCACGGCGGACGGCCGCTACAATTTTCACCAACCCGGTGATCCGGCGTCGGGGCTCTGCGTCTGGTGCGGGACCTGGTCCTTTGCCAACAGTTCGGCGTGGCTCAAGCTGGAAACGGCGCCCAGGCTGGATATCTACGCCAAGGACGGCGACATGCAGATGACCTACACTTCCGAACCCGACGAAAAATCGAAATACGCCTGGCTGGTTTTCGGCTGGACGAAGGCCGAGTAAGCGGCGGCGCCCGCTGCATAGACGTTTTGACGGGTCGCTTGCGTTCGCTTCGTCATCCTCGGGTCTGCGCCGCGTCGCTTCGCTCCTGCTTCGCCCGGGGATGACGACGTTGGAGCTTTTCATCCATCTCGTATCCTCGTATACGAGATGCTGCCGAGGAGCCCGTTGTGAGTCCACTGCCTGAAACCGTGCCGTTTTTCAGCCAGTGGGAAACGCCAGACATGACGATGGACGTGCTCGCCGATGGCCCCCAAGTGGCGCTCAGGCGCGATCCCCTGTGGCAGGGATCGGGAGCGGAAACGCTGGACGAATACGCGGTCTGGGCCGCCAATATCTGCGGCATGGCATGTCTGAAGATGATCCTGGCAAGCCGCGGCGAGATCGTGCCGACGATCGAGCTTGCCAGGCGATGCACTGGATATGGCGGCTATGTCGTCAACGAGGGATCGATCAAGGGGCTGATCTACGCGCCCTTCGTCAGCTTCGTGGACGAGGTCTTCGGCCTGCGGGCCGAAGTGATGACCAATGTCGCGACAGCGGACATACCTGCGATCCTTTCGCGCTCCCGCTTCTTCATCGCTTCGGTCAGCAGCTCTATCCGCTGGCCCGAGCGCGAGCCGCCCTCGAAGGGCGGCCATCTGGTGCTGGTCACCGCTGCGTCGGATGAAGATTTCCGCTTTCACAATCCGTCCGGCCATACCAGTGCCACACAGGCAAACGCAGTGTTGGCGCCAGCCGATTTCGACCGTTTCTTCGCCAATCGCGGCATTGCCGTCGCCATTTGATTTCTGACAGTTGAGGGATTTCGATGACCGCTAAGACAAGAGTAGCCATCCTCTATGGCGGGCGTTCGGCCGAACATGACGTGTCGCGCCTTTCGGCTGCCAATGTGCTGAAGGCGATCGACCGGACACGCTACGACATCGTGCCGATCGCCGTTTCCCGCAGCGGCAGATGGCTGCTGCAGCAGTCGGCCGCCGGCGACGGGGCAGGGGCGCCGGCATCCGAGGACGGCATCGAGGTCGCGCTGCTGCCCGGCGGCAAGGGCAGGCTGGTCGCCGTGTCGCCGGATGGAACGCAGCCTGATCCCGTCGATGTCGTCTTTCCCGTCCTGCACGGGCCGTTCGGCGAAGATGGCTCGGTGCAGGGTTATGCGGAAGTCGCCGATGTCGCCTATGTCGGCTGCGGCATCCTCGCTTCGGCCGCGGCCATGGACAAGGAGATCGCCAAGCGGCTGATGCGCGAGGCCGGGCTGGCGGTTGCCCGCTCGCTGACCTTGCGGCGCGGTGAGCGCGTGTCCTTCGAGGATGTCGCGGTAAAGCTCGGCCTGCCGGTATTCGTCAAGCCGGCGCGCCAGGGCTCATCCTTCGGGGTCAGCAAGGCAACCGACAGTGCCGGCTTCACTGCTGCCGTCGAGGCGGCTTTCCAGCATGACAGCAAGGTCTTGGTGGAGGAGTTCGTCGAAGGCCGCGAGATCGAGTTCTCGGTGCTGGAGCGGGCCGACGGCACGCTGACGGTGTCGCTGCCCGGCGAGATCATTCCAGCCGGCAAGCACGGCTTCTACACCTATGAGGCCAAATATCTCGATGCCGACGGCGCGGTGGTCAAGGTGCCCGCCGATGTCCCGGCTTCGGTTGCAGACAAGGCCAGGGGGATGGCGCGGCAGGCCTTTCAGGCGCTCGGCTGCGAAGCCATGGCGCGCGTCGATTTCTTCCTGCGTGCCGACGGCAGCCTGCTGATTAACGAGGTCAACACCATTCCCGGTTTCACCGACATCTCGATGTACGCCAAGGCGCTGGCGGCATCAGGCGTCGGTTACAGTCAGATCATCGACGTGCTGATCGAGCACGCACTGGCAAGGCATGCGGGGCGCTGATCCCGTCCGGGAGCGGAGCGGTCGCTGGTCAAGCCTTGAAGGCCATGTGAAGCGTAGTTACATCAATTATTGAGCGTGCGTTGCACGCGAACTTAACGCTTTGGTCAAGCTTCATCTATGGAGGTTGTCATGGCTAATACACTCATGGAAGGAAAGAAGAGCCAGGACTGGCTCAATCTGGTCCTTGCCATCTGTCTGTTCATCTCACCCTGGATAATCGGCTTCGCTGCTGCAACCGCTCCCGCATGGAACGCCTGGATTGTTGGTGTCGTGCTGGGCGTCATGGCTCTGGCGACGCTCGCCGCATTCGCCGAGTGGGAAGAATGGGTTAATGTCGTTCTCGGGCTCTGGCTGATCGTTTCGCCCTGGTTTCTCGATTTCATGGCGAACGGGTACGCGATGGCCACCCATGTCATTCTCGGCGTGCTGGTGGTTGCGGTATCAGGTTGGGCCGTCTGGGACTTCCGTCATCCGCACGCGCATGCGTGACCGGTGAAAGGGTGGGGGTCCGGCGCGCGAGTGGCGGGCTCCTCCGGATTTGAATTTACGCGCCCATGCGTTGCCGTCCAGGCCGCGCAGAGAGTGGGGTTGTGGCTTGCAGTCCTGCGGCCGCGCCATGGATTTTGGTGGGATCGGGCCCATATCCTGCCCAGGGAGTTTTGAGCGTGAACCTCGCGCGGATGGCGGTTCTTGCCGCGGCTCTCATGGCCGCCGCGGTCGCCAGTCCCTCTTCCGTAACCGGAGAGGCGACGCAGAAGCTGGCGTTGCGCGTCGAGATGGACGGCGCCATCGGTCCGGCGAGCGCGAGGCAGCTCAAGGAAGCGTTGGCCAAGGCCGCCGAGCGGCACGCCGAAGTTCTCATCCTCGAGATCGACACACCAGGCGGGCTGGTCACCTCGATGCGCGAGATGATCGCCGATATCCTTGCCTCGCCCGTTCCCGTCATCGGCTATGTCGCGCCGGCCGGCGCGCATGCGGCAAGTGCCGGAACCTATATTCTTTATGCGACCCATGTCGCGGCGATGGCGCCCGGCACCAATCTAGGCGCCGCTACACCGGTCGAGCTTGGCGGGTTGCCGTCCCTTCCCGGTGGCGGCGACCAGAACAAGGACGACCAGAAGAACGCCACCGGACCGCCGGCGGGCGACGCGATGATGACCAAGGTGACGAACGACGCGGTTGCCTTGATCCGTTCGCTCGCCGAACTGCGCGGTCGCAATGCCGACTGGGGTGAAAAGGCCGTGCGCGAGGCGGCCAGCCTTTCCGCCGGCGCGGCACTTCAGGCACATGTCGTCGACCTCGTCGCCCACGACACGGCCGAACTGCTGCAGCTTGCCGACGGCCGCATGGTCGAGGTGGCCGGCAAGAAACAGGTGCTGGCGACCAAAGGCCTCCCGGTCGAGACGCTGGAGCCCGGCTGGCTGATCCGGCTTCTCGCCGTCATCACCGATCCCAACATCGCCGTCATCCTGATGCTTGCCGGCTTCTACGGCCTCATCTTCGAGTTCACCAGCCCCGGCGCGGTGGCTCCCGGCGTAATCGGCACCATCTGCCTTCTGCTCGGGCTCTATGCGCTCAACCTGTTGCCGATCAACTATGCCGGCCTTGCCCTGATGCTGCTTGGCATCGCCTTCCTCGTCATCGAGGCCTTCAATCCGACCGTGGTGCTTGGGCTTGGCGGCGTGGCCGCCTTCCTGCTCGGCGCCGCTATGCTGCTCAAGGTCGAGGGTCCCGGCTTCGAGATGTCATGGGCGGTCATCGGCACCGCCGCCGCGGTGACGCTTGGCCTGGCGCTGCTGGCCGGCAGCTATCTGTGGGCGGCGCGCAAGCGTCTGCCGCGTGTCGGCGCGCAGGCCATGCACGGACTGCCGGCCAAGATCCTCGACTGGTCGGGCAGCGAGGGCCATGTGCTGGCCCAGGGCGAGCGCTGGCGGGCGAAAGCCGACGAACCGCTCGCCCTGGGCGACAGCGTCGAGGTGGCCGATGTCAGGGATCTCGTGCTGACGGTTCGGCGCAGGAACAATGGAGCAAGGCAATGATCATCGGTTACGTGGCTTACCTGATACTCGCCCTTCTCGTGCTGATGTTCCTGTCCGCGGCCATTCGTATCCTGCGGGAATATGAGCGCGGCGTGGTCTTCACACTCGGCCGCTTCACCGGGGTGAAGGGCCCCGGCCTCATCCTCCTCGTTCCCTTCGTCCAGCAGATGGTGCGGGTCGACCTGCGCGTGGTGGTGCAGGACGTGCCGCCGCAGGACGTGATCTCGCGCGACAACGTCTCGGTGAAGGTCAACGCCGTGCTCTATTTCCGCATCGTCGACGCCGAGCGGGCGATCATCCAGGTCGAGGATTTCATGACCGCTACCAACCAGCTGGCGCAAACCACGTTGCGCTCGGTGCTCGGCAAGCACGAACTCGACGAGATGCTGGCCGAGCGCGACAAGTTGAACAGCGACATCCAGGAGATCCTGGACCAGCGGACCGATGCCTGGGGCATCAAGGTCTCCAACGTCGAGATCAAGCATGTCGACCTCAACGAGAGTATGGTCCGCGCCATCGCCAAACAGGCCGAGGCCGAAAGGCTGCGGCGCGCGAAGGTGATCAATGCCGATGGCGAGCAGCAGGCGGCGGCGAAGCTGGTCGAGGCCGGCAAGATGCTGGCGCAGGAGCCGCAGGCCATGCAGTTGCGCTATTTCGAGGCGCTGCACGACATCGCCGGCGAGCGATCGTCGACGGTGGTGTTTCCGCTGCCGGTGGACCTGCTCACGATCTTCAACAAAAAGCCGGACGGGGCCAAGTGAAGCGAATGATCATGACCATCGCCAGCGGTCCAGACCGGGACCGTATGCTTGGGCGGCACGTCGTTTTCATCCGGATTGGGGACCGGCTCTTCATCCGGAAGCCTGTCCGGATCCGGCTCGCGCATGGGCTTCGGTTCGGGAAGCGGCGGCGGCGGCGTGGGTACTGGAGCAGGCACTGGGTCGGGGTTAGGCAGAATGGCCATGAAGTAACTCCTGCGTGGGGGCTTGGTGGGTCATGGACATCGGCGGATGCCGACCAACCAGCGTCTCGACCAGGGCTGATGCGGGCAGAACGGTCGCGCTTGCGGATGGTTCCGATGCGGTTTCGATTGCGCCCCGGCCACGCGCTCACGAGCCGTACAGCGGAATGGAGCCATGCCGCCCAAAATGAATCGTCGTAGCGTGCATCTCCGGGTCTTGCCGACCCCACCGGGCGACATAATTTCATTAAAGGCTGAACCGAATTCAGCTGCTGAATAGGAGGCGTCCGTGAAGCATCAAACCGTTGACCAACTGAATGCCGTTGCCGACGTCCACGCCGAGGCAACCCATCTTCTCGCGACCCGAGGCGAACGCCTCGAACGCTGGGCGCAGCTTCTGGAGCAAAATCCCAACAGGTGCCTAGGAGCGCTGACGGGGACCGAGCACCAATCCGTGGAGACGCGCGAAAGAATGCGTTCCGCGGGATCACCGATCACAATTGCTTTCGAAGATCCGCTCTTTCGCGCGCTGGGCCTGAAAGAAGATACCTACGGTGAGGCCAAGCGCTTCTTCGAGCTGACCGATTGGCAGCTCCACGGAATCGTCTGCCATTGTCACGTAGGCGCCACGATGACGGCACGATGGGCCGCATCCCGTGTCCGCGCAGCAATGTCTGGAAGATCCGGTTTCTTCGCGTGGCTGCGAGAAGCGTTTATGCACTGAAGGCCGATGCCCGACTGGCGAACACCGCGCACGATGTCGAGCCGGGCTGAACGACTGCTTGAAGAACGATGAGGCGGCAGCGAGTCTCTCCGCCTCCTCGGTTGTGGTGGCTGGCGCCGCTTGTCGGCGAACCAGGGTAGATATTTTCTATATTTTTCAATTGGCTGCCTAGAGTCCACACTTCTGTTGACTTCCACATATGTGTGGACTACGCTATCTATGTGAACGCGAACGAACTCCGGCGCTGGCTCGCCAAGCAGGGATGCACCTTCGAAACCCATCGTGGTGGAAGCGGTCATCTGACTGTCCGTCTCAAAAATAGGGTTTCCCAGTTGCCCATGCACGGCGGCGGAAAGGAGCTCGGCACGCGCTTGGTCGAAAAGATCAAGAGGGACTTGGGGCTGAAATAGAGGAGCCTTTGTAATGTGGTATGAACTCACTCTCGCGCCCGATGACAATGATACCTGGCTGGTTACAGCGCCTCAATTCGACGAGGTTGTTTCTTATGGAAGTACGCAGGAGGAGGCCTGTGTAAACGGCCGGAACGCTATCGAGGAGGCTATCGCCGCTCGCATCGCAAATGGGGAGGATCTTCCCTTCCCGCTCAAGGAAACGTCAAGCAAGGGGCGGTTTGTAGAGGTTTCAGCGCTCGTCTTCCTGAAATCTGGGCTCTATATGCTCCTGAAGAGCAAGGGGTGGACTCGCGCCGATCTGATGCGTGAACTCAAATGCCAGCGCGAACATGTCGACCGGCTTTTCCGGCTCGATCATAACTCGCGGCTCGACTCGCTCGAAGAAGCGTTTAAGGCGCTCGGCTCTCCGCTGCGCTTTGACATGGAGTTCCCGCAAGCCGCTTGAACTTTCGTTATGAGAGGTGGCAGCGTCCCTTTCCATCATTTCTCACGCGAACAACCCGCCTTGTGGAAGGGCGGGTCAAATCTCCGAGTTCGTCGCTTCGCTTGCTCGCACCAATCATATGGCTCCTGACTTTTGCAGGACGTGAAGAATGCTTGAAATCCGCCCGGCCCGGGAGGCCGATCAGTCGGCGATTGTGCAACTGTGGCATCAGGGCTGGCATGATGCCCATGCGCATCTGGTCCCAACCGAAATCCTGGCGTTCCGAACGCCCGCATATTTTTCGCTCTGGTTGAAGCAGACCACCGATGTATTCCATGTGGCGATAACAGATGAACTGCTTGGCTTCGTCTCCATCAACGGGGCGGAACTGGTCAAACTCTATGTAAGTCCGCAAGCACGGGGAAGCGGAACTGCACACGATCTGCTGTCACATGCGGAGCATCTTTTGTCCGAACAGGGCGTGGTGGAGGCCGAGCTTTTCTGCACGGCAGGAAATGTCCGTGCGCAGAGATTTTATGCCCGCGAAGGATGGCGCTTGAGCCGCACGTTCGAAGACGCACTTTGGCTGCCGGAAAATATCGCCGGCAGATTTACCGTGGAGACCCACTGCTACCAGAAGCATCTGGGCCTTCGATAGGCCGGCAATAACGGTGTTCGCCAAGCATCCAGACGCCCCGTCCGTGGCGCACGTGGCGAGACCCTCGCGGACACTGAAAGCCAGAAGAGCCTTGGTGTGCCGCTGGCAGCCAGCATCTCGGGCGGACATCATGAAACCTTTTAATTTTTAAGCCGTTATCGCCGTTATGTCCGGGGCAAAATCCAAGCCGAAATCGGTCGACGGCGCCAAACCACGCGAGGCTGGAAAGTCGCGCCGGGAAAAGGCATCGGCTGTCGAAGCCACGCCCGAGGTCGATGGCCGGGCCGCGCCGCCGCCGGAGGCTGTCGAACCCGATCCAGAACTGACGCCCGAGGAGGCGGAGCAGGCGCGCAAGCGATATTTGCTGAGGCGTTTCTGGATCAGCGCGCGCGGCTACTGGGGCCGCGGCGGCGATCGGCTCGCCTGGCCGTTCACCATCGGGGTGCTGCTGCTGATCTGCATCAATATCGGTTTCCAGTACGGCATCAATGTCTGGAACCGCTCGATGTTCGATGCCCTCGAGCAGCGCAATGCCCGCAGCGTCTATTTCCTCATCGCCATATTCATGCCGCTGGTGTTCTGCAGCGGCAGCCTTGTCGTCGCGCAGGTCTACCTGCGCATGACGATCCAGCGCCGTTGGCGTTCCTGGCTGACCACCGCGGTCATCGCGCGCTGGCTGGCCAACGGCCGCTACTACCAGCTGAACCTCGTCGGCGGCGACCACCAGAACCCAGAGGCCCGCATGACCGAGGATCTACGCATCGCTACCGAATCTCCGGTCGATTTCATCGCCGGAGTCCTCAACGCGTTCCTGTCGGCCTCGACCTTCATCGTCGTGCTGTGGACCATCGGCGGCGCGCTCACCCTGCCGATCGGCGGCGAGAGCATCACCATTCCCGGCTTCCTGGTCATCACCGCAATAATCTATGCCGCCATCACCTCCACCTCGATGGTGGTCATCGGCCGCAACTTCGTCCAGCTGTCCGAGCGGAAGAACCAGGCGGAGGCCGAACTGCGCTACACGCTGACGCGCGTGCGCGAAAACGGCGAGAGCATCGCCTTGCTCGGCGGCGAGGAGGAGGAGCGCAGCGGCATCGACAGGAATTTCGGCCATGTGCTCAGGCAATGGGCGCTGCTGACCGGTCAGCACATGCGCACCGCGGCGGTGTCGCAGGGATCGAGCCTGTTTGCGCCGGTCGTGCCGATCCTGCTGTGCGCGCCAAAATTCCTCGAAGGCTCGATGACGCTTGGCGAGGTGATGCAGGCAGCGTCTGCCTTTGGCATCGTGCAGGGCGCGTTCGGATGGCTGGTCGACAACTATCCCCGTCTCGCCGACTGGAACGCCTGCGCGCGGCGCATCGCGTCGCTGATGATGTCGCTCGACGGGCTCGAGCGCGCCGAGCAGAGCGACGCGCTCGGACGCATCCAGCACGGCGAAACCAATGACGGTGCGATGCTCAGCCTCGACAATCTTTCCGTGACGCTCGACGACGGCACCGCCGTGGTCAAGGAGACCGAGGTTGCGATCGAGCCGGGTGAGCGGGTGCTGGTGGCCGGCGAATCCGGCTCGGGCAAGTCGACGCTGGTGCGGGCCGTCGCGGGACTGTGGCCATGGGGCGGCGGCGGCGTCAGTTTCCACGCGGGCAGGCGTTTGTTCATGCTGCCGCAACGCCCCTACATCCCCTCGGGCACGCTGCGCCGCGCGGTCGCCTATCCCGCGGCGGCGGACAAGTGGACGATCAAGCAGATCAAGGCTGCCCTCGACAAGGTGGGTCTTGCTTATCTTGCCGACAGGATCAACGAAGAAGCGCCGTGGGACCAGACGCTGTCGGGTGGCGAAAAGCAACGCCTCGCCTTCGCGCGCCTGCTGCTGCATCGCCCCGATATCGTCGTGCTGGATGAAGCGACCTCGGCGCTCGACGAGAAGAGTCAGGACAAGATGATGGAGACGGTGATCGGCGAATTGCCTGAAGTCACCATCATCAGCGTGGCGCATCGCGCCGAGCTGGAAGCCTTCCATAGCCGCAAGATCACCCTGGAACGGCGCGAGGGCGGGGCAAAGCTTGTCAGCGATATCGATCTTGTGCCGCGCAAGGGCAGGCGGAACTTGCTCCGGCGCGCCTTGTGGGGCTCCGGCGCGCGCAACAGAACGGCCAGGCGACCATGAGCTTCTACCGGTCGGCCATCGCCATGTCGTGAGTTAGGACCCCTTCATGTCCTGCTCCCGTTCAGGATCGGTGCGGCGATTGTATGCATCAGGCTCCCTCCCTCTGTTCCCGTACGGTATCCGACCTTCGGGCGATGATCCCGATCGGGTACAAAACGGCTTGTATTTGGCCTCGGGAGGGATTATGTTCCCGCTCGGGATCAGGATCATGACTAAAACCACACCGACGTCGGCGACCGTACCCTTGAGCGCCATCGAGATTGCGCGCCGCGCCGCGCGAACCGATCCTGCGGATGCCGGCAAGCCGGCCGGATTCGCCGAACAGGGTGATGGGAGCAACGCACCGGACCGGGGTAGGGCAAACGTCACCGTTCCCTTGACAGGCGTGAAGATCAAAGCCCTTCCGCCCGAAGTTCGGGTCACGCTACCTCGGATGCTCGGCTCCGATGCGAAGGCCGAGGCCGAACTCGCCACCATCGCGTCGCCGGCGGACCTCGGCCGGGTGGTGCGTGCTGTTCGTGAGCGGCGGAGATTTTCGCAACAGGAATTCGCCGACCTCGCCGGGGTCGGCCGGCGCTTCCTGTCGGAACTGGAGAACGGCAAGCCGACGCTGGAACTGGGCAAGGTGCTGAAGGTCACCAATGCCGCTGGCATTGTGCTCTTCGCCCGGGAACGCTGATGGATGCGCTGACACTTGACGTCCGGCTCGACGGATTCACCGAGCCGGTCGGCATCCTGGCGCGCGACGACCATGGCGGGGTCGCTTACGCCTACCGGAAGAACTATGTCGCCAATCCCGACGCTGTCGCCCTATCCTTGTCGCTGCCATTGACCGACGAACCCTATGGCGATGTCGCGGCCAGGCCGTTCTTCGACAATCTGCTGCAGGAACGTGATGGTGCGCTGGCCGATATCATGGCCCGCGAGGGCCTTGCCCGCGATGACATCGCCGGCCTGCTGTTCCATATCGGCAAGGACTGCGCCGGCGCCTTGTCGGTGCTGCCGGCCGGCGCCCCACCGGTCAAGCTGCCCGGAGACTATGGCAGCGACTATGTGCGGATCGGCATGGAACGAATGGTCGACATCGTCGATGCGCTGCACCGCCGCCGCCGCTTGCCGGACGGCACCGCCGACCCATCGCCGCTGGCCGGGGTGCAGAGCAAGATCGCGCTGACCTACCTGCCCGACGGCTCTTTCGCCGAACCGCGGCCGGGTTCGGGCGCACCGACCACGCATATATTGAAAGTCCCTGATCAGGGTCATCTCCGCGATGCCCGCAACGAGGCCGAGGCGCTCGCGCTCTCGCGGGTGCTCGGTTTCGACACGACCGACGCCACGGTTATGCCATTCGGCGAGATGGAGGCGCTGCTGATTACCCGGTTCGACAGGGCGCTGACCGGCGACGGACGGATCGTGCGTATCCATCAGGAGGATTTTGCCCAGGCGCTCGGGCTGCCGGCGGGGCTGAAATACGAGCGGCGCGGGACGCCCGGCCGGCGCTTCGATGCTCCGGCCATTCGCCGCGTGCTCGAGGCGACGGTGGACCCGGCCGGCGAGAAGGATATCTTCATCAAGGCAACGCTGTTCGATCTGATGATCGGCAACACCGATGGCCACGCCAAGAATTTCGCGCTTCTTCACGATAGGGGCGGGCGCATCCGCATGGCGCCACGCTACGACCTGCTGCCGACGCGGCTCGACGCCAACCTGACCGAAGAACTGGCCTTCAGGATCGGCACAGCGGACAGGCTGGCGGCGATCACCGCTGACGATTTCGCTGTTTTCCTGCAAGCGCTGGGTATCCAAAGCGCTGCCGCGCGCAAACGTATTTGTGCCGGCCATACGGCCTACATTGCGGCATCCCTGGCGCGGCAGCTCAATGGCCTCGACAAGCGGAACATGAAGCGCTTCGCTGATCTCATTGCATCGAACATCGGCATGTTGACGGCGGCGTTCGGGCTGGCCACGCCAGCGGCGGTGGAACAGCGGGACGCGTTTCTCGACCGAGCCCGCGGTTGGCTGATGAACTGAGAGCTGGCCAGTCTCGCAAGGAGCTACGGCATTGACGACTCCGCAAAAAAGGTAGGAGGGCGCCGCCGCCCTACCGGTCGACCATCGCCATGCCGCGCTCGGTATAGCGCGGGCCGGAGATTTTTCCGGGCGCGAGCGCTTCGTCGAGCGCGGCCATTTCGGCGGCGTCGAGTTTCAGCGAGGCGGCGGCGACGTTCTCCTCCAGATATCTGATCCGCTTGGTGCCTGGAATCGGCACGATGTCGATGCCAAAACCGTTGCCCTTCTCCAGCAGCCAGGCCAGCGCGACCTGGCCTGGCTTGACGCCGCGGGCTACCGCGATGTCGCGCACCTTGGCGGCCGCCTCGACATTGGCGTCGTAGTTTTCGCCCTGGTAGCGCGGGTCGTTGCGGCGGTAATCGCCCTCGGCATAGTCTTCCGCGCGCTTGACCGCGCCGGTGAGAAAACCGCGGCCGAGCGGCGAGAACGGCACCAGGCCGATGCCGAGTTGCCTGAGCAGCGGGATGATCTCCGGCTCCAGATTGCGCTCCCACAGAGAATACTCGCTCTGCACCGCCGACACCGGATGCACGGCATGCGCCCGGCGGATATTGGCCGCACCTGCCTCCGATAGGCCGAAGAAGCGCACCTTGCCTTGCGCGACCAGTTCGCCGACGGCGCCCGCGACATCCTCCATCGGCACCGCCGGGTCGACGCGGTGCTGGTAGATGAGGTCGATATGGTCGGTGGCGAGCCGGGCGAGCGAGGCTTCCACGGCCTCGCGAATGTGCTCGGGCCGGCTGTCGGTTCCGACCTGCTTGCCGTTTTCGATGCGGAAGCCGAATTTGGTGGCGATCGTGACCTGATCGCGCTTGCCCTTCAACGCCCGGCCGAGCAAGGCCTCGTTGGCGTAGGGGCCATAGACCTCGGCGGTGTCGAGAAAGGTGCAGCCAAGCTCGATGGCGCGGTGCAGCGTGGCGGTGGATTCGGCCTCATCGGCTGGGCCGTAGGACTGGCTCATACCCATGCAGCCGAGGCCGATGGCCGAGACTTGCAGCCCCTGGCTGCCGAGCTTGCGTGTTTTCAGGGTCATGGGGGTCTCCAGGAGGGATGCCGCGACTATAGCAGCCGCATCGACGTTGGCCGATTCAATCGACACTCTATTCGATCAGGATGTGGGCTTCGCGCGCGGCCTCGACAAGCGCCGACCTGGCGACATCGGCGGCAACCTCGCCACTCGTCGCCCGGCGGCAGGCGCGCAAAGCCGTTTGATGTTTTGGGCTGCCGGCGTCACGCCAATGTGTCGTGAGCAATTCAATGGCTTGCTGTGTATTGGACAGA
Source organism: Mesorhizobium sp. M0621 (assembly GCF_040320745.1). Classification (NCBI taxonomy): domain Bacteria; kingdom Pseudomonadati; phylum Pseudomonadota; class Alphaproteobacteria; order Hyphomicrobiales; family Phyllobacteriaceae; genus Mesorhizobium; species Mesorhizobium sp. M0621. The sequence continues at coordinate 21,240 of NZ_JAMYQF010000019.1, forward strand.
TGGCGGATGGAACCGGTGACACCGACCGACACCGCCACGGGTTTGGAAAACCATGCGGTTTGCATTGGAACCTCGACCAGGCTGGAGCAATTAACGCGTCTGGCGTCGTAAGGTTTCGTCGGTGCCGATCACTCTGGCGTGAGAGTTCCGAAAAACATCGGGAGACGCCGGGTTGTTCGCCTTTCGGCTTGCGCGTCACTCACATGTTCGAGGCGACGTCGGGTGGTGGTTTGGGTTTGTGGGCCGCACGCTGCCTCGTCGCCTGCTGGGCGGGGCGGGGTGCGGCCTTGACCATGTTCACGGTTTCGGGCGCTTGCGCCTTGCGGTGCTTGAGCCAGCTGGACGACAGTTCGGCAAGGAGACTGCGCAGATCTTTCACGACGTCCTCCTCCGCTCGAGCGACAGGATATCTCATTAGGCCGGACTTGCTCCGCCGGAAAGACCTGTTGCATCGAAAAGATATCAAGGCGCTCGCCCGAGCGTATCGGGCTGGCGTGCGCTCGGTCGACGGGTTCCTGCTCTCTATAGAATGTTGGTCGTCACTTCGACGACGATCGCGGCACCTTCCAGCGTGCCGTTGGTGATATGCACGACACGCGATACCCGCAGATCCTGCGCATTTCCGTCGATCGACAGGGAAACGCTTTCGCCGATCCGGGGAACCGCCTGGAAAATTGCATCCGTGGCCTCCGGCCGGTTGTCGATCGATATGCGGCAGTTGACGGTCATGGGATGTCTCCTGTGTCTGACGGCGCCCCGGCCGTCAACGCAGGGTCCGCGAAATGGTTTCAGGGGGACAGGCGCCTTGGCGGTTCCCGCCGCCGCTGGCATGTTGGCAGTGAGCACATCAATCACTGTGCGCCTAGCGCGCAAGCGCGGAAAATCTGCAAGGCAAACTCCGGGATGTCCGTAGTTGGCCTTGACATATACGGAAATTCCGTAGTATCGGCCATGCACACAGTCGTCGAAACGCCAGCATATCTTTCCGCCGCCCACGCCGCCGGCATGTCCGAAGAGGAGCGGACAGAGGTTGTCGAACTCCTTGGAGACGACCCTCAGTTCGGCAAGGTGATGAAGGGCACAGGCGGCTGTCGGAAATTCCGTGTTGCCGGTCGCGGACATGGCAAGAGCGGAGGCTATCGAATCGTGACCGTGTTCGGCGGCGAGGACATTCCGGTGTTCCTCCTAACCGTGTTCGGCAAGGGCGAGAAGGACAATTTGTCGAAAGCCGAGTGCAACGACCTCGCAAAACTGACGAAGATCCTGATCGACACCTACGAAGATCCTGATCGACACCTACGGAAAGAAGGGAAAAGCGAAATGAGCAAGAGTGCGTTCAACAAGATCAAGGCCGGTCTCGACGATGCCATTGCGTTCGCTGAGGGTGATACGGACGGCGCCGTGATTCATGTGCCGGAGCGGGTCGATGTCCGCGCAATCCGCAAAGTCCTCCACCTCAATCAAGAGGCCTTCGCGGCCCGGTTCGGCTTCGGCCTTGCTCGTCTGCGCGATTGGGAGCAGGGCCGGTCGGCGCCCGACAGTGCGGTGCGCGCCTATCTCACCGTCATCAAGAAGAACCCCAAGGCCGTGGAGCAGGCACTTGGCGCCGAGGAGACCGGGGAGCGGCTCGCCGGCTAGCCATCTGTTGAAATTGCTGGTTCCCGCTCATGGGCTCGAACCACGATTCACGCCTTCAAAGGGCGCTGTCCTACCATTAGACGAAGCGGGAAAATACAACTGCGCCCACACCCGTAGCCGGTTCGCGCGCCGGGATCAACGCAGTGCGGCGGCAAAGGCACGTGGCCGGCATCAGTTCGGGAAGTTGTTGACAGGCTCCTCGCAGCGGTGGACCGGGCAGCGGCCGTCACGGGTCGGAACGTAGGCCGACATCGGCACTTCGGGCCAGTCGCATTCGTTGCCGAACTGCCTGACATAGCGGTCATAGGTGTTGGGGCCGGTGGTCAGCACCACGGCGCGGTGGCTCTGGATCAGCCGCTGGAGTTGCTCGCAGCTCATCGTGCGGGTATCGGGCCGGGCCTCAGCGAGGCCGGTCGCGGCAAGCAGGATCGCTGCCGTCATCAAAGCAATTCGGCGCATCGGCATGTTGGTTCCCTCGATCTGATGTGTCACGCGAAACTCGCATCCCGGCCGGTGGTTCCGCAATGGCCGGCTGGCCGTTTCCTGGCGGCGCAACCAAATGACGCGCCGCGCATTGCTGGGGATGGCCGGCAGGAAGCCCTACGAGACGCCCCAATTGTGGCCCGGAAACGAGGATCGTGAAGCCATGTGCTGTTCCTTCTGTGGCGGCCGCGACCACCGCTACGAGGATTGCCCGCAGCGGGACGTCCAGGCCGATCAACCGCCTGTTGCTCCGCCTGACGGCGCTGAAGAAACAGGCCGGAGAGATTGGCAAGGGCCAACGGGTCGCCGGCTCGCTCCAACCCGACGAGATCGGGATCTATCGCCGCCGAGGCTCGTTGCCCGGGCCGTCCGCAAAGGCTGAGCGGCGCGCCGATTGCAACCAAAATGCCCGTGGCGCATTGCTGTGGCGCTGCGGAAATCGCTCACGCGAGCCGGAAGGCGTGACCGAGGGGGAAGGTGGGGCCATGACGGAATTGACGGACATCGATGGCCTGATCGAAGCCGCCGCCGACGCAAGGTTGGCGGCGATCGTCGATTCGTCCTTCGATGCCATCATCAGCAAGGACCTGAACAGTATCATCACCAGTTGGAACGGGGCGGCGCAGCGCATGTTCGGCTACACGGCCGAGGAGGCTGTCGGCCGGTCGGTGCTGATGCTCATTCCCGATCATCTCAGGGATGAGGAGACCGACATCATCGGCCGGGTTCGCAATGGCGAACTGGTGGCCAGCTATGAGACGATCCGGCGACGCAAGGACGGCAGCTTCATTGCCGTGTCGCTGACCATCTCGCCGATCAGGAACGTATCGGGCGAGATAATCGGTGCTTCGAAGATCGCCCGCGACATCACCGCGACCAAGGACAGCGAGCGCCGCATCCGGCTATTGCTGCGCGAGGTGAACCATCGCGTCAAGAACCAGTTCGCGGTGATCCTCTCGATGGTTAGGGAGACAGGCAAACGCTCGACCGATCCGCGCGAGTTCGAGGAGCTGATCCGCTCGCGCATCATGGCGCTGTCGCGGTCGCACGATCTGCTGGTGAATTCGGAATGGGCGGGCGCCAGCCTCTTCGACCTCATCCAGGAGCAGCTCAAGCCGTTCGCTCATGAGGAACAGGTATCGCTCTCCGGGCCGCTGCTGACCTTGCAGCCGAACGCCGTGCAAAATCTCGGCATGGCACTTCACGAACTCGGCACCAACTCCTCCAAATATGGCGCGCTGGCGGGTGATACCGGGCGGCTTGAGATCACCTGGCAGATCGCCAACGGTGTTTCGGGACGGCGGGAAATCCATCTCGTCTGGGACGAGACGATGCCGGTGCATGAACGAGACCGGCGGGACGAAAGCACGCGCAAGGGCTTCGGCACCGTGGTCCTGCAGCGGGTCGCGCCGCAATCGCTGAACGGCTCGGCGGTCCTGGAGCGCAGCCCGGGCCATCTCAGCTGGTCGCTGACGGCGCCGCTGGAATCGATCCTCGTTCCGCAGCTTGCCGCCGAAATCCCTGCCGCCGAGCCGTATTTCAGCCCTTGAGAGTCTATTCAGCAGCGGGAGGCAGCTTCGGCCCCATCAAAGCGAGGGTGAAGGTAAACCCGACCGCTGCGAAATGCCCCGACTGGTTTCACCGAAGAAGCTGGCCAGCGCCTCGGCGGTCTGAGCCGGGTTCTCCTCGGGAAAGAAATGTCCGCCCGGCATCGCCTGGCCGCTTACGTCATCGGCCCAGCCTCGCCACAGCGCCAGCGGCCCGCCTTCACCGGCATACCAGTCCGCGAGTGCGCCCTGGCCGCTCCACAGCGCCAATAGCGGGCAGCGGATGCGCCGGCCTGCGGCCTTGTCCGAACGGTCATGCTCGCGGTCGAGCACAGCCGCCGCCCGATATTCCTCGCAGATTGCATGGGCGTGGGAAGGCGCGCGCAAGGCATCGATGTAGGCCCGCCGCACCTCGGGTGGGAACACCGAGTGCGGTGAGCCCCAGCCGCTCAGGGCATTGTCGACGATCGCCTCGGCAGCACCTGCCAGGATCTTTTCCGGCAACGGCTCGGGCTGTGCCAGCAACGACCATGGCCAGTAGCCCAGCGCCAGCCTGTCGTCGGCCCTATCCCAGGCATCGGCCGTGGGCACGATGTCGAGCACGGCAAGCTTGTCTATGCTGTCTGGATGATCGAGCGCCATCCGGTAGGCGACACGCCCGCCGCGATCATGGCCGGCGACCATGAAGCTTGAGAAACCGAGATTTGCCATCAGCGCCACCATGTCGGCGGCCATGACGCGCTTGGCGTAGGTCGCATGATCGGGAGCCGACGCCGGACAGGAACTGCCGCCATAGCCGCGCAGATCGGCGCAGACGACGCTGAACCGGTTGGCCAGCGCAGGTGCAATGTCGCGCCACATCAGATGCGTTTGCGGAAAACCGTGCAGCAACAGCAGCGGCGGCCCGCTGCCGGCACGCAGCGAGAATATGCCGGCATCGCCGGTGTCGATTTCCGCACTTTGAAAGTCATCGAACATGGTCGCCTCCGGCACGCGCAACGGCCGGCGAACGGATTTGGTTGCAACACGGCGGGGCAGCAGCGGCCAACTTTTTTCCTCGACAGGCGTTGTCCCTGTGAAGGGAAGGCCGCCGCGGGCGGCCGTGACAGGAAGAAGGAGGCTGAGATGAGAATTCTCGCCATCGTGCCATTCAGCCTGATGCTGGCGCTGGCCATGCCGGTTGCGGCCCAGACCGACCAGCAGCAGAACGACAGCCAGGCGGCGCCGGCCGACAAATGCCGGGCCCAGACAGAGCAAGATGCAAAACAGCAGCCTGAACAGCAGGCTGGCGGCGGCAATCTGACGGAGACGCTCAACGATTGCGGCGGCGTGCTGAAACCGCCGCCCACAGGTGACCAGGGAATGGCGGCGCCGGCGCCCGACGAAGGCAAGACGCCGGTGATCAAACCGGGTGAAGTGCCGCCCCAGCTGCCGAAGCAATAAGGCAGGGCTGATGGCGCCGAAAAGCTTTGGGTTCGAGACCCTTCACCTGATCGTACAGGGCGAGCTTCCCGCAGAGTAGTCGGGGATCGATTCCTCGGAGTAATTTCGCAACAAAAGCAGGCGAGGCACCACGTCTCGCCTGCTTTTCCAATGGATTGAAACCTCTACCGCACCAGCACGCCGGCGTGGTTGCAGAGCGCCACGAACGCCTCCTGCGCCTCGGCAGCATTTGCCTCGTTTTCCAACGCTGCCTCGACCTTTTCGCGCGCCGCCTGGTAAAACGGGCCGCGTTTTGCCTGCGGCCAGTCGATCAGGATTTCGCTGGCATCCTTCATTGTGGCGACGTCGCGGATCGTATCCGAGCCGTGCGGCTTGATCCGCATCGGCGTGGGCAGCATCAACTCGGCCATGTCCATGTCCCTCTACTGGAGGAGTTTTGCTTCGCGCGCGGCGTCGATCATCGCCCGCATCGCCTTTTCCGGCTGCGTCCAGCCATCCAGCGCATCGCGACAGCTGCGCAATGCCGCACGATATCGCCGGCCTTGGCCAGCCGGCCAGTCGCGGAGGCATTCCAGGCCTTCCCACGCACTGCGGATAACGCGCTCACGCTCGGGGGTGAATTTCAGCCGGACGGGTCGGGGAAACATCTTGTCGTTCACGGTCGTCTCCATGACTGATGCATGTCGCCCAAAAGCATGCCTACGGGACCGACCCGAGGATGCGCAACGATTTGGGACGATGACATGCACAAAAAACGAGGCGCCGAATAACGTCGGCAACAGGGCAGGGTTCCCTTCGCGAGCGATCAAATTTCACTCGCGCGCATCGACGTCCGACAGCGACCTCGGCGTCGGCACTTCGGCGTTGTGCGCCGCTGGCCGGTCATGCTCGAACTGCTCGGCATCGGGCAAGGCATGCAGCCAGGTTTCGCGCCTCGAGGTCCACAATTCATATTCGGGCACGAGATCGGTCGGCGCGACATCGAGGCTGCCGATCGCCACCTCGGCCTCGTTGTCGTCGACCCAGGCGACGCGGCTGCCGCAGGTCGGGCAGAAGCTGCGCGTGCCATAGGAGCTGACGATTCCAGTGGTCTCGAAGGCCTCGCGGGGCCAGATGGCAAAGGCCGAATAGGCCGAGCCACCGGCCTTGCGGCAATCCTTGCAATGGCAAAGACCAATGCGGAGCGGCGCTCCGCTGACCGAGAACTGCACGCCGCCGCACAGGCAACTGCCGGTCCTACGTATGGTGTCGGACATGGTCGTGGCCTCCGTTTCTGTCAGCCTGCGGCGCTGCCGGTCGGGTGGGGCCGAGACAAGCCCCGTCCCGATCCCGGGATGAAACAGGCTCTAGCCGCGCGCCGCCATATGGGCGTCGAGCTTCTTGCGCGATGGCCCGTAGCGCTTGATGATGGTCTGCGCCTCGCTTGGCGGAATGCCGTATTTGCGGGCAAAGGCAGCGACCTCGTAGGGCTCTTCGCTCGAGACCAGCTTGCGGTCCTGTTTCGTCTTCGATTTGTCGTCAGCCATCTCGGCCTCGCTTTCTGTTGTCGGGGGAAACGCACAGCCGTCGGCGCCCGATCCCGCGATCAACAGGACATAACACAGATCGGCGCCGCGGGTTCCACAAGCACGCCAATAACGCCACCGCTACGAGCCCGTCATGGGCCTGGGCGGAGTTCCCGACCGGCTGGTATCAGGCCGAGGGCCGCATGGAGCCGGCGTCGGACGGGCGGCCATCGTCACATTCGGTGCATGCGGCGCTGACGCCGGGACAGCCGCGCTGGTGCGTGCCTGCGGGGCAGCAATGGCCGTTGGAACTTGTCCAGCGCGGGCATTGGAAGACATGGCCGGCGCCGCCGCAGCCGCTGCATTCCAGTGCTGTCGACCGGGCAACCAGAAATTTCGCCCCAAACCTCACGCTCGCGCGCAAATCTCGCCCACCCAAAATTGCTGCACCGGCATGCCCGTGCATTAGCCCGAGCTAACGATACCACGATCGCGGTTACCGACAAGTTTCAAATCGCGGGATGCTGGAGGGGCTTCAACAAGCCCCCGGAACCATGGCGGAGCGCTTTGCATCGCGGTTGTCGAGAAAAAATTCGTGGGTGTGTCGGACCTGGCGTCGGTCGCGCGTCCTTGGGTCGGAGCCCATTGCAAAGCTGGAGAACGAGCATGCCGTCGCAAATCACACAGTCGCAAATCACACAGTCGCCGTGGCAGACCGCGGCACTTCTCATCGCCCGCCTGATCTTCGCCGGCGTCTTCCTGATGGCCGTGAGCTTCAAGTTCATGGGCATGGAGGCGACCGCCGGCTACATCGCGGCCGCCGGCTTTCCGTTTCCGCTGTTCCTGGCCTGGTGCGCGGCGATCCTGGAAGTCGCCCTGGTGCTGTGTTTCCTGACCGGCGCCTTCTTCTCGCAAGCCGCCCTGGTGGCCTCCGCCTATGTGCTGTTCCTCGGCCTTGCCTTCCACGGACCCAGCCACTGGGCCGGCAACCAGGCCGAGTTCGGCTTCTTCATCGACCATTTTTCCTTCTTGGCCGGACTGCTGTTCGCCGCCGTGCATGGGCCGGGCAAGGTGCTTTCGCTCAATCTGGGATGGCCGGGCAGGGCCTGAGGCGAGGGATTCACAGCTGGTCGTTGTAGGGTTCCTTTATCTTGCCGACCATGCGGGCCAGCTTCGAAAAGGAGGGCATGTCGACCTCCGGCTGGCACTGATTGGCGAGTTCCAGCAGCCGGAGCGGAAAGTTGATGGCGTCGCGGCTGGACGCGGACATGGCTTCGGATCGCTCCTGGCTGGTTTCGCCGGCCTCGGTCTTGCGCAAGGCTAGGTCTATTTCCTCTGCCGTCAGCACCCCCTTTTGAACCAGGAGACGGTTGATCGATGCGACGGCCATCAGCAGGCCCTCAAGTTGCAGATTGGCGACATTCATGGCGATTGCTCCCGTGACTAAGATCGAAACGCGCGAGCGCCGTTTTCGCTCCGGAGGCGGCGGATTGCCGGCTGGAATGACCAGCGAGCCGGAGCCAAACGGCCTATTCCTGCGTCAGCCGCTCGCCATATTCGCGCCACAGCGCCTTCGCCTCCAGGCTGCCGAGGCGCGTGACCGAAGGATCGCCGCAGCTGATGGCGACGGCGCTGATGTCGTATTGGGGGTAGGCGTGGGCGACGAAACGGATCGCTTCGCCGAGCGAACGCACGCGGATGACCGGATCGGCCTGGCCCTGGCCAGTGCTGCGCACACCGGAAACCGTGGCCGGTGCATTCCGCATCCTGAACACGGATGCCATGGCTGGTCTGTCCATCGTCCTCTCCCACAAGGCCGTGCGACGGGAATCATTCCATGAGCTTTGTCTAATGATTTCATGGATGCCGGCTTATGACCAGCCGGCCGGCGGAGTTCCACGGGCTTGCTGGCGCCGGTCGAGGCACCGGTTTCGACCGAAATAGGAATTTTTTCTCAGAATTCTGTTGACGGGGTGAGTGCAGCTATGCCTTCCAGACGCTGAACCCGGTCGTTGGAACCAGCAGCATCGTCCTCAGCTTCTATCAGTCCGATGACATCGTCGGCGATATTCGGGACGCCACTCAGGGCATCATCGACCAGGCCCAGGCAGCGGCCAATGTCGCGGCCGAAGTCATGACCACGGTAATTGACCCGCAATTCGCCACGCTCGCGGCCGCCCAGGCGTTTTCCCCACCGATCGCGCCGACCTACATCCGCACCGCGTTCTACGACAGCCACCAGGTGGCCGGCAGCGGCGCCGTGTATCGCAAGAACGGGACCTCGGCAGGGGATCTGGTGATCACATTGAGCAATGGGGTGACGCTAGTGGGGTATAGTCTAGCCTCGATCCCAGTGACGGCCTCCATGCTCGGCGCGCGCGCTGGCGTGAATGCGACGGCAGCCATCGATGCGCTGCTGACTGGCAACTATCCGCACGTCCTGATCGACGGTTCCTACCAAACCGACGGCAATCACGTGATCTCGACCGGGAAGAAGCGCGTTGAATGCTTCGGCGGTTCGGTCCTAACCCTTCGCGCGCCGAGTGGCACGGTAACAGGCCATTACCCTGTGATCGACATCGCCGCTGACGATGTGCAGATCGATGGCGACCTGACAATCGATGGCGGTTCACATGCCGGCTATCAAGCCTCCATTGGCATCCGCGCTGGCCTGTCGACCGGTGCGCGCCGGAAGCGACCGACAATCCGTGGCGTCAAGGTCCGCAATCTTGGACTTGCCGGCGTAATGGCGTTATGCGTCGACAGCCCGACGATCGAGGACATCGACGGCTACAACATCATCGCGCCGACCGGAACGGAGTTCGGCGATACGGTCTACGTCGCAGCGTGCCGCAAGCCGATCGTGCGCAACATCCGCTCGACTAAGTGTAAACGTGATGGTGTCGTGCTGACCTACACTGGCAACCTCAATACCACTGACATGCTGGTTGATGGCGTGTTCGCCGAAGGGCATCTTGACAGTCCTTCGGCTTGCGTGTGGGTGGAGATGACGGGCGCCCGAGACCCCCGTGGCATCATCACGAATATCATCGCGAACGACTGTCTGGAGGGGGTCGCCCTCACGGACGCGAACAGTGAAATCGTGTTGTCGAACGTCAAGTTGATTGGCAATCGGCTCCAGGGCAGTTCAGCCGGCAACGTGTTCGGGGTGCAGATCCAATCAGGACGGCTAGACAACTGGTATATTGACCGGTTCAACACGGCCCTCCAACTAGAGCCCAATGGTGAATATCAGTTTGCGCTAAGCTCACAGGTGGGCTCGTTCGCCACAGGCGAGACAGTCACGGGTGGCACCTCTGTGTCTTCGGGCACCCTTCGGTTCCAGCACGTGGAAATCGTTGTCACTGGCTCAACGCTCGACTACGAGCTTGGCGAGACGGTCACGGGTGGCACCTCGGGCGCAACGGGTACGGTGGTTGACTTTTTCGCCAATGTGCTCCGGGTCCTGTCAATAAGTGGCATTTTCCAGTCCGCCGAGACGGTCACAGGTGGCACGTCGGGAACCGCAAAGACCGCAAGCTCCGTCACGAGGCGTATCTATGTGCGCAACACCGCAGGCATCTTCACGGCCGGCGAGACGGTCACGGGTGGTACCTCGGGGGCAACCGCTGTGATCGCTGCGCCCTACCAGACACAGCTTGCCATTGGCCCTGGCACCCTGATGAATTGCCCCACGGATGCCATCGTAGTTGCCAATGTGGTCACACCGGCAAGCATCAGCCTTACGGGCATCAGAGGAAACACGCAATCACACGGTCTTAGGTTCAACCTGTCTGCCGGCCAGCGGGTGCGCAAGGTGAGTGTACGTGATGTGGCGTTGAAGAACTCCACATCGGTTGGCATCATGTTCCGCGTCACGACGGGCGGCATGATTGACGAGATGTTTGTCGATGGCTTGGACATGTCGGAGTGGGTTGGGGACGGCAATGGCAGTTCCATCACGGCCGGCATCGTGACGCGCTTTATCGGCGGCGACAACCCAGGTCTTCAAGGATCGACGGGCTTGCCGATCAACCTTGCGGTCAACACTACGCTGACCGGGCTACATAATCGTGCCATCTGCCACAACAATGGAGCAGGCGCAGCGCGGACGCACACGCTGCCGCCGGCAGTGCCAGGCCTACGGATCGGCTTCGCGGGTGTACACTCGACCCATGTCATGAATCTCGATCCCAGCGGCACGGATACAATCAAGGGCGGCGGCGCAGGAAAATATCTCATCCTCGATCCCGGCGAGCGGGTAGTCTTGGAGGCCTATTCGGCGGGATTGTGGGTTGTTAGTTCGGCGATCGGTTGGGCAGGCGATTTCGAGCCGTAGACCCTGTCGTTGTGTTTGCCGAATCGGCTAAATTGCTTTTTCAATCCGGGTGGCTGAACGAGAGATATGATCTTCGTTCTATGGGCGATGGTGCTTGCTAGCACCGGCATACTTCTGACGCGTCACAACCAGGTGTCGGTCGTGGCAATCGGATACATCGGCCTGCTTGCGTATTCGGTCCCTGCGTTGATCGGTTACACTCGCCCTGTTAGCGCGAGAGGGCTTGAGCCGTATCTCGATCCGGCATCGTCGGGGGCCATCCTCGTGATGGCGGCGGCATGGCTTGGGTTCGGCTTGTCGCTTCTGGTCGTGCCCAGATCGCCGGGCATGGCTGAGCCCGTGCGATATCAGCTGCATCCGATGCGCATCACGTGGTTCATCAGGTTCGCGTTGATTATCTCCATGCTGTGCTACGCATGGATGGCCAACAGGGCAGGGCTGCAATGGTTCGCAATGGAGCGTGCGGACATCTACGGCGTTGTCGGCGGCCTGATTTCCGTCGTGTGGCGTTGGGTCAGCGGTATTGGCCTTCTGGCGTCCATCTATTTCGACAGGCTTTGGGGGCGAGGTGCGCGGGTCACACAAAGCATCTTCCTGCTGATGGTGGTGCTCAATGCCATTGCCGGTGATCGAACCGTACCTGTCATTCTGGCAATGGCGTTCGCTGTTGTTTCGATGTGGGAATGGCCTATCACGAGGGCTGCACTCAACTGGAGAATGTGGTGCATAGGGCTTGCAACGCTCGCCATCGTCTTCTTCATGAAGCCATTCTATCTGGCCTATAAGCGGGACATACCCATAGGAACAATGCTGACGGGCGGATCGGAACCGATGGCTTTGATCGCGTCCTGGGAAGCTTTTGGCACACACGAAAATATAGAGGGCCTGATCAGAACAAACACGACCTATCCGTGGTGGAATATGGTTCGCGATACTTTGGCGCAGCTGCTCGTTCAGCCGTCGGCTTTCGGTTTCGACAGCACTGGGTTCAACACTGTGCTTCAGACGCAGATTTTCTCTCAGGCCAGCTATGGCTTGGCGGGCACCTTCTGGGGGCAAGCGTGGGCAACGGGCGGCATTCCGGTCGTAATCGTGTTCGGGCTTCTCTACGGGCTGGCGCTCGCGGCGCTGCATCGCGCCTCGCTGCAAAGCAAGGGCACATGGTTCTTCTTCTGGATCGTCGTTGGCAGCGTGATCGGTGTCTACGCGCACCGCAACAGTCTGGAAAACGTACTGGCCCAGGCACGTCAGCCTTTCGTCGGGTTCTTGGCTATTCAAACGTCGGTCTGGCTGCTGCTCTTGGGGCGCTTTCACGGCAGCGTTCGGATTCGATCCATGGCCCGACCACGCAATTGATGCAAAGACCGAGGCGCGGCGTGGCTCATCGGTGTTTCATGCCCCGCACATAGGCCCTTGTGTCTGATGCCACCCGCGGCAAGGCAGACCAGTCCGGCCAACCACAACCCGAAAGTGAACAACTGCCCGGAAGGGCGGAAAGGGAACCTCATGGACCGCAACTTCGCGCGGGCGCTTGCGCTCGTTTTGAAATCTGAAGGGCTCTGGTCGGACAATCCGGCTGATCCGGGCGGCGCCACCATGAAGGGTGTGACGCTTGCCAATTTCCGTCGCTACGTGAAGGCCGACGCGACGAAGGCGGATTTGCGTAAGATCAGCGATGATCAGGTGGCGACGGTCCTTCGTCGGTTCTATTGGGACACCGTGCTCGGCGCCGAACTGCCCGATGGTGTCGACCATGCCGTGTTCGATTTCGCGGTGAACAGCGGGCCTGGCCGAGCGGCGAAATACCTGCAGGCGGCGGTTGGCGTTGCCCAGGACGGCCGGATCGGGCCGGCAACCCTTGCAGCAGTCAAGGCAAAACCGGCCGGCGTCGTCATCGATGCGCTTTGCGATGCGCGGCTGGCGTTTCTCAAACGGTTGCCGACGTGGGCGACATTCGGGCGCGGCTGGTCCGATCGCGTCAGGTCGGTACGGGTTCAGGCCTTGCTGATGTCGGCTCAGCGTCCTGCGGCATCGGTGGCCGCGCCGGCGTCTGTCCCCCAGCCGCCCAAGGTCGTAACGCCCGCTAGTGAGGCGCCGACGGTCCAGACCGTGCCGCCAGCGCCGCCATCCGGCGGCAAGACGGCTGCAGCGGCCAGCATCCTCGTCCTCTTTGCCGGAGCGCTCGCAGCCTTCTGGCATCACGTCACCGGTTTTTTCGGGAGTCTCTTTTGATGACATGGTTCAACACCAACACGCTGCACAATCTTCTCAACACGCTGATCGCCATCATCTGCGGCGGCGCGCTCGCCGGTTTCGACTGGACGACGTTCGGCGTCACCGATCGCACCGCGCTTCAGATCAGCGGCACACTCGCCCTTGCCAAGATCATCATCAACGCAGTGCGTGACGGACCGCGCGGCATGGTCGCGCCGCCCGCCAAGGAGACATGAAATGGGAACGCTCGTACTGCTTGGCCAGGTCTGGCCGTATCTCCTTGCAACGGGTGCCGCGCTCGCCGGTCTCTGGACGGCCTACGCCAGGGGCAAGGCAAGCCAGAAGGCCAGGCAGGATGCCGCCGACGCCGCGGCGCGCACCGAAGCCCAAAAGATCGACGACGCCGTCGCCGGGCGGACGCCGGACGACAACCGGGGGAGGCTGGGCAGATGGTCAAAATCGTAGCGCTCTCACTCCTGTTGGCCGGCTGCACCACATCAGGTGGATCGTTCTGCGCGGCCGGGCATCCCATCCGGCCTGCAAAGGCAGAGGTGGCGACCCTTTCCGATGCGTCGGTGGCGGCGATCCTGGCTCACAACGAAAAGGGCCAGACGCTTTGTGGGTGGAGGCCGTGATGCACGATCTTTTCGATCTGCTCGGCGTCAAGGGACCGGTCGTTGCTGCCGGTCTTGCCGGTGGCGTTCTGCGCGCGCTGTCGCGGCACCGCTACAAGTTGCGCGAAATGGTGGCCTCGCCGATCTGCGGCGCGCTTGCCGCGGCTTATCTGACGCTGCCGGCGGTGTCCTATGCCAGGATCACCGGCCTGCCGATGCCCAATCCCGCCGACGACACCACCACGCTGGCGGCGGCCTTCCTGATCGGCGTCTGTGCCATGTGGATCTCGGACGTCCTGTTCGAGTTTGTGGTGCGGAGATTCCGGCCGGCGCCAGAGGAGTAGTGGCTGGCTCCCGCTGGTGTTGTCTGTTGGCGACGGCTCAACAGAATTCCGGAGAGTCGCGCTGAAAAGCCGCCGGACGCGGCATAGTCCTCATTTTTTAGCCCGCCTCGGCTCACGCCGAGGCGGGCTATTTTGCGTTTCGGCGATGCAGCGAAGATTCGGCCTGGCAAGCCTCAAGCCAGGATGTTGACCGCCCGTGCCGCGACCAGCGCGATGGTCAGCAGCGAGATCATGGCCTCGGCCATCATCAGCAGCTTGGCGCGTTGGGAGAGTGGCAAGGTGTCGGTGGGCGAAAACGCTGTTGCATTGGTGAAAGCGAGGAAGAAATAGTCGACGAAGCCGGGCAGCCAGTCGCGAAGCTCACGATCGTTCAGCGTCATCTGCGCAAACAGGAAATCGGCCTGCGCGAGCTTGACGAGGCCGCAGGTCGGCGGGCCGCCGCGGTCGGTGCTCCAGAACCACAAGGCAAAGACGATGACGTTGGTGACCCAGATGTTGAGCGCGTCGATCAACAGTGTCGTGCCGCTATTGCCGGCATGGCCCTCCAGCAAGGCACGCACCAGCAAGACCAGCGAACCGCAATTCATGACGCTGATGATGGCGGTCATGGTCAGGGCGGTCTTGCGGATCATGACGCGAAACTGGCCGATCGCGTGCCACTCGTGATCCTCGACCGCCTTTCGGGTGGCGGCCTGTGTCCAGGCGGTAGCCACCGACAAGGGCAGCAGCAGGGCGGCCTCCAGCGCCGGCGCCAGCCAGCGCGGTCCGAACGAGAGGTTGTTGATGACCAGGAGCTGCAGGCAGATGATGACGAGAACGGCCGCGCGCGCCATCCAGAAGTCGAGCGCACGGTAATGGATGACGGCATGGTGGTGGCGCATTGGGATCCGGATTTTTCAGGCAGGGGTCAGACGTGCAGCGCTGTCGTGCCTGGAGAGAGGAGCGCCGATACTCCTGCCCGATCTTGGTGCTGCAATGGCACATAGCTATACTTTTTCGTAAGCTTCGACGTTTGGGGCTGTTCGTTAAACAGGACTATGTGATTTAAGCGCCGCATGGCGGGGATAGATGGATCCATGGACAACTGGGTGCCGGCGGGATTGCCTGCCGCCGGCGTCGATTCCCCATCGGTTTTGTCCAGCCTAATCCGTCATCCCTGGCATTTGCTGGCGATTTTGTGCCTGATGCAGATATTCTGCTGGACGGTGGTGCCCGCACTCGTCAACGTCTCACCGCCCGGTGATGTCGTCGAGGGCTTCATGTGGGGCCGCGAATGGGTGCAGTTGACCTACAAGCATCCGCAGCTTCCCGGCTGGCTGCTCGAGACCAGCCATCTTCTGACCGGATCGTTCCGCTGGCCGCAATATCTGCTCGCGCAGCTTGTCGTCTCGGCGACCTTCATCTTCGTCTATCTGCTGGCCCGCGACATGCTCGGGAGAACACGCGCGCTGGCCGCCGTGCTATTGATGCCGTCGCTCTATTTCTTCGGCTGGCCGACCCCGCAGTTCAATCATGACTACGCGCAGATGCCCTTCTGGGCCGCTATCTGCTGGCTGCTGTGGCGCGCCAGCCGTGGTGGTGGGCCGGGCTGGTGGCTGACGCTGGGACTGGTATCGGGCGTCGGGCTCTATACCAAGTTTTCCACCGGTCTGCTGTTGTTGTTCGGGGCGATCTGGCTGTTGTCGGATACTCGGGCACGCAGCCGGCTCGCCACGCCTTGGCCATGGCTCGGGCTTGTGGTTTTCATCGCTGTCGCTGCGCCACTGGCCGTCGAACTCTATCGCGTCGATTTCCTGCCGCTGACCTATGCCGCATGGCGCGATGAATGGGTGCTGGCCCATCGCTCCCGCTTTTATTATATCGGCGTCCAGATGGCCGGGCTCTGCGGCTTTGTTCTGGTGCTCGCGATATCAGGGCTGCTGCGGCGCTCGCCCCCGCCGCAAGAACCCGTCGGGCGCGGCATCCTTGTCTATCTCTTGTGGATGGGGCTTGGTCCGGCGGCCCTCGTCATGCTGGCCTCGCTGTTCACCGGCACCGGCGAGGCATGGGGCGCGCCGATGTACAATCTTGTTGGCGTGGTGGCGCTCGCCTCTCTGGGCCATCGGCTCGGCGCCGTCGAGATGCGACGGCTGTCGATCTGTGCGTTCGTCTGTATCATCGGCATGTCTGGTGCCTATGCTTGTATCCGCTGGACGAGCTGCAATTTGCGCGGGCGCATGGATGCCGTGTGCTGGCCGGCCCAGCAGATCTCGGATGAGGCCGAGGCCGTCTGGCACGCGGCGGTGCCCGGTCGGCTCGACATCGTCGGCGGCGATACCCGTATCGCGTTGCTGGCAGGCCTCAATGCCTATGACAAGCCGTCGATCTTCACCGATCTCGACATGCGGTTGGCCCCCTGGATCACGAGCCAGCGGCTGCGTGAACACGGTATACTCCTGGTCTGGCTCGGACGCGGCGTGCCACCTTGGCTGCAGTCGTGGCTGGGCGACATCCCGGTCAAGACCGTTCTCTTCGACTGGTCGCTCAAGGCGCCGCCGGTAGCGATCAGCTTTGCCGCCATTCCGCCCGGCGTGAAGCAGTTGCCGGGTGTGATCGACAGCCTCGCCCGACCGAGCAACTGAAGCAGGTCTGCCCGCTGGACGAAGCAGGTGACAATACCCATTTATGCGAGGATCCAACTTGCTTTTGCGCAATTCTCAAGGGAAAGCGCTATGCGCTTTCCCGGGAAAACCGCTACATTTTCCCGGAATTGCTTTTGAGGAGACGTGATATGGCGACTTCGACCGAACGCGCAGTCCTTGCCGGCGGCTGCTTCTGGGGCATGCAGGATTTGATACGGCGCTATCCCGGCGTCACCTCCACCCGTGTCGGCTACAGCGGCGGCGACGTGCCCAATGCCACCTATCGCAACCATGGCACCCATGCCGAGGCCATCGAGATCAATTTCGATCCGGCCATCATAAGCTATCGCACGCTGCTGGAGCGCTTTTTCCAGATCCACGATCCGACGACCCGCAACCGGCAGGGCAACGATGTCGGGATGAGCTATCGCTCGGCGATCTACTACACCAGCGACGAACAAAAGCGCGTCGCCGAGGACACTATCGCCGATGTCGATGCCTCGGGCCTGTGGCCGGGCAAGGTCGTCACCGAAGTCGCGCCGGCCGGTCCCTTCTGGGAAGCCGAGCCTGAGCATCAGGACTATCTGGAGAAATACCCCAACGGCTACACCTGCCACTTCGTCAGGCCGGGCTGGAAGCTGCCGGTTCGCGAAAAGGCTGTTTCATAGACTTCACGACCGGCGGTTCTGCCATGCATTGCCGCTCGACAAGGTCGTCGAGCGGCTTCATCGCATCCCAAACCCCTTTCAGTCAGTTAGTGCGCCTGGTCGCTTCGGTGAAGCCGTCGAGCCTTCCACCGATGTCCGAAAGTGCCCATGATATTGGCGTTGTCGAGGAGTGCCCGATTGTGCTGACGCCCAAAAGAAGCCGCAGAGCATACGCTCGCGGCTTCCTCGGTTGCCAGCAATGGCCTACTTACCGCAATGGTTGTCATTGACCGTCGGCACAGAGGTGCCCGGCGAGGTGTGGGTGGCGTCAGGCTGCGCGCCCTGCGGGCTGGCCGGGCAATTTCGATCTGCGTTCGAATTCATGTCGCCGGGCATGCCGGTCGTGCTGTTGGTTATGCCGAGGTCGACAGCACCAGGCCTGACCGTATTCGGCGAAGCTGGGGTGTTCGGCTCCACAGTCACCGACTTCCCGCTTCCGGCGCCATCGCCACTCGCGTTGTTGCTACCGGCACTTTGCGCCATGGCTGACATGGCCAGACCAATCGTGAGAGCCGAAGCTGCGAGGATTTTCATGAACATGGTTTGTCTCCATTTCTGTGAACTCGTCGCTTGTTTCTACGAAGGTGATCGCATTTGCGACTATGGGGACAACCGGGTGCGGCAGTGAAGGTTCCCGATAAAATTTGGCTCCAGAAACATCAGCGGCTTCGACCCAAGAATCAGGTCTGGCGCAATGCCTTTTGGTGCAGCGCGCTGAAAAAATGGCTTTCACTTCGGTTTGATTGGTGCTTTAACCCGCGCATCCACAGGGGTGCTCCGTACGGTCGGGGCTGAGACGGGGGCGGCAAGCCCACAGACCCTAAAAGCTGATCTGGGTAATACCAGCGGAGCGAGGCGGGCCATGTTTTCAGGCGCACAGATTTCCCTATATCCCATGGCCGACGATTTCGTCGGCGTCATCCTTGGCGCGCTGGGCGCGCTCGATGCCTACCGCGACAAGCTCCGGATCGAGACCGACGACATCTCGACCCTGCTGGTCGGGCCACCCGAGGTGCTGTTTCCAGCCATGCGCGACCTCTTCGTGGCGGCGGCGCGCAGCGGCAAACATTGCGTGCTGTCGGCTACCATTTCACGCGGCTGCCCGGGCGAGCCGGACGATCCGATCTGCCGCTCCGATGCGCTTGGCGGACCTGTCGGGCCACTCGGCCCGCGCAGGGATGCGGCCATCGCGGCGGTGCGCGGCGCGGCTTCGACCGGCCAGCCGGCGGCAGCGCAGTTCTCGCTCTATGTGATGGGCACCGACGACCATATGGACGAGATCTACGGCTGCATCGATTTTCTCAAGCAGTCGGGCGTTTATGAGCGCTCCAAGCATTTCTGCACCAAATTGCGCGGTGATGCCGGCGCGATCTTTTCGGCGCTGGACGAGGCCTTCTGCCGCTTTGGACCGGGTGCCGGCCACGTAACCCTCGATGTCACGGTCTCGGCCAACAGCCCGTCGGCTGTTTGAAGCAGCCGCTGCTCTCCGGCCGTCAAAGGTTATCTGCCGTGGTCTCATCATCAGTCGCTTCGCGCCCGATCGCGCGCCTTCTTGTCAAGGCAGGACCGGCGATGATCTCGGTCGGACTGCTCCTGCTGGCCTGGGAGCTTTATGCCACCTATTCCGGCATCAAGCCGACGATGCTGCCGGCGCCATCGCGCGTCCTCGCGCAAGCGATGCTCAATCGCGAGGCGCTGGTCGACAACGCCATTCCGACAATCCGCGCCACGCTGCTTGGCTTTGCCTGTTCGCTCAGTGCCGCCTTAGCGCTGTCGATGCTGGTCGACTTCTTCCAGCCGCTGCGCCGCGCGTTGTTTCCCGTCTTCATCGTCAGCCAGACATTGCCGCTGGTGGCGATCGCGCCGCTTGTGGTGCTGTGGTTCGGTTTCGGGCTGGCGCCCAAGATCATGCTGGTGTCGCTGGTCACCTTCTTTCCGATGCTGGTGGCGTTGGTCGAAGGTTACGAGTCGACCGAGGCCGAGATCGGCCAGATGCTGCGCGCCATGGGGGCAGGGCGCTGGCGCGTCTTCGTGCTGGCACGGCTGCCTTCGGCGCTGCCTTACTTCTTTGCTGGCCTGAGGATCTCCATCACCTATGCCGTGGTCGGCGCCATCTTCGCCGAATATGCGGGTGCGGCGAAGGGCTTGGGCATCTATATGCTCAACGCCAAGAACAATTTCCGCCCCGACTTGGTGCTGGCCGCCGTCGGCGTCAGCGCAGCGCTTACACTTGTCCTGTTCGGGTTGACTGTACTGTTGCAGCGCATTGCCATGCCTTGGGAGCACGCCGGCAACGAAACCGCCGGGAAGGGGCCGTGGCGATGAGCCGGCTCGAGCTGCGGCATGTTCGCAAGGCGTTCGGTGGGCTCGACGTGCTGGCCGATATATCGCTGAGTGTCGGCGCTGGTGAGTTCGTCTCGATCCTTGGGCCCTCGGGCGCCGGCAAGTCGACGCTGTTCCAGCTTCTGACCGGCACCGAGCATGGCGAGGGCGAGATGTTGTTCGACGGCGCGCCCCTCGATGACCACGGCAGGCATTTCGCCTTCATGCCGCAACGCGACGCGCTGATGCCGTGGCGGCGCATCCTCGACAACACGACGCTCGGGCTCGAAGTGCAAGGCATCGGGCGCAAGGCGGCGCGGGCACGTGTTGCGCCGCTGTTTGCCGAGTTCGGGCTTGCCGGCTTCGAGCGACATTTTCCCGCTCAGCTGTCCGGCGGCATGCGCCAGCGCGCGGGCCTGCTGCGCACAGTTGTGCAGGAGCGCGACATGCTTTTGCTCGATGAGCCATTCGGCGCGCTCGACGCACTGACGCGCACCGCGATGCAGCGCTGGCTCGAGCGGATGTGGCGAGACCACCGCTGGACGGCGCTGCTGATCACCCATGATGTGCGCGAAGCCGTATTCCTGTCCGACCGCATCTATGTGCTGTCGGCGCGCCCGGCCCGCATCGTGCGTGAAATCAAGGTCCCGCTGCCGCGCCCGCGCAGCCTTGGCGGCGATGCCGCGCGGCAGGCAAGCGCGCTCGAGGCCGAGATACTCGACACCATCCTCAACCCGCACCAATCTAAAGGACACGACCATGACTGACTTGACGCGCCGGCAGGCTTTGCTGATGACCCTCGCTACCGGCCTTCCGCTCTTTGCCGGATCGGGGCGAGCCTGGGCACAATCGGCGGCGCAAAAAGTCACCGTCGCCCTCGACTGGACGGTCAACACCAACCACATCGGCCTGTTCGTCGCTCGCGACAAGGGGTTCTATTCCGAAGCTGGACTCGAGGTCGAGATCCTGCCTTACAGCGATACCGGCGCCGGCACGCTGGTAGCCAACCGCGTCGCCGATTTCGGCATCAACGGCACGATCAGCCTGTTCACCCAGAAAACCGCTGGGGCCGACTTGAAGGGCGTCTATGCCGTGGTGCAATCCGAAACCGGCCGCGTGGTTTTCAATGCGGCACGCAGCGAGATCAAAAGCCCGAGGGACCTTGACGGCCTGACTTATGGCGGCTTCGGCAGCGCCTGGGAGAACGCACTGATCGGCACCATCATCCGCCACGACGGCGGCAAGGGCAATTTCGAGACGGTGACGCTCGGCACCTCAGCCTATGAGGCGCTGGCCAATGGTTCGGTCGATTTCACGCTCGAAGTCTCGACCTGGGAGAGTGTCGAAGCCGAGCTCAAGGGCGTCAAACAGCGCAGTTTCGTCTATGCCGATTACGGCGTGCCTGACGAGCACACGACACTGATCTCTTCGAGCGAAGCCTATCTCCAGGCAAATCCGAAACCTGCCGCCGCCTTCGTCCAGGCAACGCGGCGTGGCTACCAGTTCGCTGTTGATCATCCCGATGAGGCGGCAGCCCTATTGGTCGCCGCCAACAAGGACACGCTGACCAATCCGGCACTGATCGAGGCTTCGCTGAAGATGCTGGTCGACGGCCATTATCTGCGCAGCCGAAGCGGCGCCATCGGGACGATGGATCCGGCCAAGATGGAAGCGATCGGCGACTATCTCTTCGCATCCGGAATCCTGCGCGATGCCGATGGCAAAGTTCTGACACAACGCCCTGATTTCGCGAAGTATTTCAGCAATTCAACCTTGGGGTAGGGAGCCAATCGGCTCTTCGCCTTCGAGGAAATGGCTGGCCAACCAAAGAGCTCACGAGGTGCTGCGGCTCTACGTCAGGCCCACAGATCAGCAGATCCGACCAATTCAATTCCGGACGATCTCATAGAGCAGGGTGGTTTTGATGTGTCGCCCGGGTTCACCCTGCAGCGACAGGGCGGCTGCGTAGAGTTTTGCTACAGCTGGGCAGAGACCTTCGAATTCCCGACTCATATTGGCAATGGCAGTCATCTCGGCGGGAGTGCCGCCAGCGTTGATGAAAGCGTCGGCCAGCAGCGACCAGTCTCCGTCGCTGGCAGCGGCGGCCGGCAGACTGCCATTCTTCGCTGCGCCGAAAGCGTGGAACAGGGTGGCGCCGACCTTGTCCATGTCGATCAGGAAATCCTGGTCCGGCGTGCCGAGCGCATCCGGCCCTTCACGAAGGTAGTTGTTGCAGATGGCAGCGGTTTCCCGCGCCATGACATGGTTGAGCATATCCGATTGTGCACGCAGCGCTTCGGCGGCATTGCCGTCCGGAGCCGAGGACAGCAGGGATGCGTATCATCGCCTGAGATCGGCGACAGCCATCCTGCTCGTATTTCGCACCTGATCGACATTTCCAAGTCTGGCCATGGCCGTGATTTTTTCCACGACGACGTCGTAGTCGTCTGGAAATTCCTGCTTGATTGCCTTGAAAATCTGGCTTCCTTTGCTCTCAATCTGTTCGCTTACCTGAGCTGTGGTCAGCATTTGTGGATCGGGCGAGCCCGCCACCGTCTGGTAAAGATATTTGCCGCCGGCAAAGCCGAGCGCCCAGGGCAATACCTTTACCGCGACAAACGCCAAAGCGGCGACCGCCGCCACGCCAGAGCCTTTCCAACGTCCCATCCACCGGTCCTCCCTGAATCTGTCTAGTTCGCGCCGAGGCTCCGCGCCTTCTTGCGGTCGGCCTCGGCGCGCTTGTGGTTCCCCTTGGCGTCCCACGCCCTGCTCCGCACTTTGTAGGCGGCGGCGAAATCCGGTTTGAGCTTTATCGTCTGGCTCAAATCGGCGATGGCCTCGTCATAATTCGCCTTGCCGATCCGAATCACGCCCCGGCCCAAATAGGCAAAGGGGTTCTTCCCATCGAGGCTGAGCGCCCTTTCGAAATCACGTAACGCTGCGACGTCCTCATGCCTGCCCATCAATATAAGGCCTCGATGGGCATAGACCCTTGCGTCCTTGGTATTGAGACTGATGGCCTTTCCGTAGTCAGCAAGCGCTCCGTCGTAATCTCTTTGGAAACCGCGGTTCTGACCACGGTCGTAGTAAGTATCGGCAAAATTCGGATTGAGCGTGATTGCCTGACTGTAATCGGCGACGGCATGAGCGTAGTCGCTCTTGGCCTCCCAGACCATTGCTCGGGCCAGATAGGCGTCGTGGAATGCGGGAAAGAGCGCAATCGCCTTGTCATAAAGCGCTATGGCGCCGTCATAGTCGTCCCTCTCGTGCAGCGTCCAGCCCTTGCTGAACGCCTGCGCAGCCGGCGAAGCGCTACTTGGCTTGATCGCCCCCTCGCCAGCCTGGCCAGCGGCTTCGCCTGATGTCTTTGAGGCGTTCGCCGCTGCCGCAGCCTTGCGGCCTTTGCGGGCAATGGCCAGCTTTGGGTCGAGCTTGAGTGCCTGGTCGTAGTCGGCGATGGCCTGATCGTAGTCGCCCTTGGCGAACCAGGTGCTGCCGCGCCCGAAATAGGCAGGTGCGTAGCCAGGTTCGATTTCGACCGCGCGGTTGTAGTCGGCGATGGCACGATCCAATTCGTTCTTCTTGCCCAAGGCGATGGCGCGGCCGAGGTAAGCGTCGAAATAGGTCGGATAGAGTTCGATCACCTTGCCGTAGTCATCGATAGCACCATCGTAGTCGCCCTTCTCGGCGCGCGACAGTCCTCGCCCGACATAGGCGGCCGCCTTTCTTGGATCGAGCGCGATCGCGCGGCTGTACTCGGCAATCGCGCGATCGTATTTGCGCTTCGTGTAGAACGCATCGCCGCGATCCATGAAAGCCTTGAGGTTCTTGGGATCAGAGCCGACAGCATTAGGCGCGGCGGCCCCTTTCTTTAACGCAGTCACCGCCGCCTTGCGGGCGACCGCATAATCGCGGTTGCCCGGATTGAGTCCTATCGCCTGGTCGAAGTCGGCAATAGCGTCGCTGTAGTCCTTGCTGTCGGCTCTTTCTATGCCACGTCCATAATAGCTGGGAGCATCCCTCGGATCGATTTCGATTGCCGCCGAGTAGGCTGTGATCGCTCGCCCGGCGTCGCCCTTGACGTGCCAGGCCATGCCTATGCAGAAATAGGCATCCAGAAGTTTCGGATCGACCATGGCGGCCCGGCCGCAATCGAGGAGAGCACCTTCGGCATCCTCGGACGTGGCCTTGGCCATGCCCCGGCGAACATGGGCAGAGAGCAGGTCCGGTACGAGCCGGATCACCTGATCATAGTCGGCAATCGCCCGGTCATACGCTCGCTTGGCGGACCAAGCATTGCCACGGCCAAAATAGGCGAGGGGGCTGTCGGGGTCGAGCGCGATCGCCTTGCCATACGCGCCGACTGCCTGGTCATACTTGCCCGCATTCGACAGACTGTCGCCGTGCTGTACCGCGGCAAGAACGCGCGGGTCTGTCGCCTGGATGAGTTCCGCCATCCTGACGGCGGAACGCTTGCCGCCGGACTTGGCGCTATTGCCGGCGTTCCGCGGAGTGGCAGGTTTGGTGCCAACCGCGTCGTCCCGTCCCAACGCCGCCAACGCCGCCTTACGGCTGACGAGGTAGTCCGCGTTGTCGGGGTCGAGCTTGATTGCGTGGCCGAAGTCGGCGATAGCCTCGTCATAGTCCCTCCTGTCGGCTCGCGCCATGCCGCGCCCATAGTAGCTGGCGTCGTCTTTCGGATCGATCTCGATGGCTACCGAATAGGCAGCGACCGCGCGCGCCGGGTCACCCTTGGCGTGCCAGGCCATGCCTTTGCAGAAGTAAGCGTCGCGCACCTTTGGATCGAGTGTTGAAGCCCGGTCGCAGTCGGCGAGAGCGCCATCGGTATCGCCTGAGGTGACTTTGGCGAGGCCGCGGCGAGAATGCGCCGACGCCATATTGGGGGCTATGCGGATAACCTTGTCGAAGTCGGCGATCGCCTGCTGGTAGGCGCGCTTGGCAGCCCAGGCTTTGCCGCGGCCGAAATGGGCGAACCGATTGTTCGGATCGAGCGTGATCGCCTCGTCATACGCGCCGATTGCCTGGTCGTATTTGCCCATATCCAGGAAGGCGTCACCGCCCAGGATCGCTTCCAGGGCGCGCGGGTCGGTAGACTCCAGGGCCTTGGCTGCCAGCGTGTCTTCTGTGGCCGCCATGTCGGAAACGGCGGCTTGGGGTTCTGGCGCATCCGCAGGCGCGGGCGACTTGCCTTCGACGTTCGCATCATGTTCGCGACAATTTCCCGTCCGCTCCGGGTCGAGTTCGATGGCGTGCCGGCAATCCGCCGCCGCCCCGGCCAGATCTCCCTTCAGCGTCTTGGCGCGACCCCGGCTGAAATAGGCATCGGCATTGTCCGGATCGAGGCTGATAGCGCTGTCGAAATCGAGAATAGCGCCCTCGATGCCATACTTGGACAGCCGCACCATGCCGCGCTCGACCAGGATTTTGGCGGCGCCAGAATCCCCGATCTCTTCCCCTGCAGCGGATGCGGCGGGCTGGACTTCGTCTGCGACCTGTTCATTGCAAGTACCTGTCCGTTTCGGATCGAGCTTGATCGCCTGCCTGCAGTCGGCGGCAGCAATCACATAATCTCCTACAGACGCGCTGGCCAGGGCGCGATCGTAATAGGCGTCGGCATTGTAGGGATCGAGCCGGATTACAAAGCTGAACGAGTCTATGGCGGCCCCGACATTCCCTTGTATCTGCTGGTCCAACCCCTGCTGCAGATTCCAGGCAATGGCGGCGGAATTGTCCTGCCGCGGAATGGCCATCGCTTCCTCCCCAGGCGGAGCTTCGCCGCCCATTATCTGCTCGTTGCAGGCGTCAGCCCATTTCGGGTCAAGTTTGGTCGCTTTTCGGCAGTCGGCGGCTGCGCGGTCCAGATCGCCCTTGCGCGTCAGCGCCAGCGCACGGCCGAAATAGGCGGCGGCGTCCTTCGCATTGAGGTCGATCACCCTATCGAAATCAGCTATGGCGCGATCATTGTCGCCTGTATTCGTCCAGGCGACGGCTCTGTTGTAGTAGCCATCCGCACTGTCGGGGGCGATCTCAACCGCCCTGCTCGCATCGGCAAGCGCGCGCGGCCAGTCGCTCTTGCCAATCCAGGCTGCGCTTCGATTGGCATAGGCGTCGACGCTTTCCGGATCGAGGCTGATGGCATGGTCGAAATCAGCCATCGCAAGGTCATAGCCGCCCTTGGAAGCGTGGGCGATGCCTCTGTTGACATACACTGTGGTGTCTTGTGGATCGAGGCGGATCGCCTCGTCATATTCGGCGATAGCCCTGTCATGGTCGCCCTTGCGTTGCCAGGTGGCGCCGAGACTGTTGTGCGCCTTGTGGTTTCGCGGATCGACCGTGAGTGCCTGCTCGAAATCGATAATGGCCGCGTCGGCCTTGCCTTTGCGAAAGAAGGCCAGGCCACGGCTGTAGTAGGCATCGCTGGAGCCGGACTTGAGGCTGATGGTGACGTTGAAGTCAGCGATGGCGCGGTCGTCTTCCCCCTTGTTGTACCAAGCAGCCCCGCGATTGAAGTAGGCCGAGGCCTCTCTGGCATCAAATGTGATCGCCTCGCTGTAGTCGGCGATCGATCGGTCGTAGTCGTGCTTGTCGTCCCAGGCGAGGCCGCGATGGAAATAGGCGATAACACGGTTCCGCGACGGTTCCGTGTTGTCCTCGGCAATCGGCGTGCAGGCGGCGATGAGCTGGTCGGCAGCGATCTTGCGGTCGCTGAAGCAGACGGCATAGTCCTTGCCGGCGGCGAGCGCGACAGCGTTCAGAGCGAGAATGAGCGCAAGCCCAGCCAGCCAACCCGGGCGCAAAACCCTCACCAGCAAGCACGACCCGACCGCAGCGGCAACCTGCCGCGCACCTTTGCTCGTCATCTCGCTGGTCCTCCCCCGAAAACCCTGGTCCGCTTCAGCGGCAATCGCGCATTGTTCCTTATTTGTTCTAGAATGCAAGCATAAATTGCAATGGAGCAGAGCCAATCTGCACCGCAGTGCCTTCGGCTTGCATGCGTTTGGGACGTTGTGCGTTTAATGCCGATCTGATCTTGTTGATTAACTGCCCGGCAATGGTTGCATGCAAAGGTTCCCCTGACGGATCATTGGGGTGCTTGCCTTGCTCATATCAAAAAGCGAAACCCTTTCGCACATCAACGATGACAAGATTTTGTCCGCAGTCCGAAAGCGCGAAATTCTGATCGACTTGCGCGAAGGCTTCTTTCGGATCTGCGCGCTGGCTTTCGCGGGGCTGTTCGTCTACCGCGGCGTGTATCACCTTATGCTCGACCCGACCCGTATCAATGTAGCGCTGCTGGCGATTTCCGAGATCTTGACCTTTACCTGGCTGCTTCTGTCGCGGCGGCCGCAGGTTCGCGACTGGAACCCGCTCACGGTGGTTGTCTCGGTAATCGCCAGTTTCGGTGTCGGCTTCATCGATCTGGAGCCGGGCGTGGCCATCGTTCCGGTCTATTTCGCGGCGCCTCTGCAGGCCCTGGCGTTGGGGTTCGTGATCTGGGGAAAGATATCGCTGGGGCGTTCGTTCGCCATTCTGCCGGGCAATCGCGGCGTGATGACCGGCGGCGCCTACCGCTTGGTGCGGCATCCGATCTATGGCGGCTACCTTGCCGGCCATGTCCTGTTCCTGCTGTCGGCCTTTTCCTTCTACAATCTCGCCGTCTACGCCGTGATCACCTTCTTCCAGGTGCATCGCATCCTGCGCGAAGAGGCGCTGCTGGCCGCCACGCCGGAGTACCGGGACTATATGAAACGCGTCCACTACAGGCTGTTCTACGGGATCGTCTGATAAGCGTGCCTGTGAACTGAATCGCTCGGCCTGCAATCGCGCCGGCACTTTCACGTGGCCTCCCGCCCATCCTTCACTTGTGTAGATTGATGTTCGTCGGTCACGTGTAGGCGAAATGCGTTGCGTTTCCAAAACGCGATGCGGATAGCCTGGTGTCTCGCCGCAAGACCCTGGCGGATGTCATGCCTTCCGGGTAGATCGTCTGCCTTGATGCCGTACCCTTGCCGCTCGCATCCGGCGGCCGACAAGCTCTGGTCAGATCGGAGCCATCGTGGCGGCGATGCTATCCCTGGCCAAGGGCTGTCTCTGACGCCATCGGTGATGCTGCCTCAACTATCAGAGCAGAATTCCAGTCATAAGGGAGGGCATTTTTAGGATTTTTCAGAAAATCGATTTTTGGTTGCGTCATAAATGTATATCGACGATACCCGCACGTTATAT
Organism: Mesorhizobium sp. M0621; assembly: GCF_040320745.1. Classification (NCBI taxonomy): domain Bacteria; kingdom Pseudomonadati; phylum Pseudomonadota; class Alphaproteobacteria; order Hyphomicrobiales; family Phyllobacteriaceae; genus Mesorhizobium; species Mesorhizobium sp. M0621. Next base: position 49,264 of record NZ_JAMYQF010000019.1, read on the forward strand.
GTTGCACTAGTGAAAGTTGTATTTAAATTTTATTATTGTTGCAAAGTTGCAATTTAGAAAACAGACACCATCATTTGTGCTATAAGATATCAATCTGAAACTTAGGCCAGCCTGTTTCGTAGATAAACTTTGCGATCGGCTTCTCGCCGACTGCCCTAGCGTAACGACAACAGGAGAGTGTTATGGCTTTTACCATCAAAACAGTCGCCAGTGTGTTGGCAGGCAGTGCAGTAATCCTGGCTCTTTCCCTGCCGGCAAATGCCGCAGGACTTGGTATTGGCGTCGGTGCCTCGGTGGGTGGTAGCGGCGGTGTCAATGCCGGCGTCGGGGCCTCCGTTGGCGACAGCGGCGGCATCAATGCCGGTGTGGGCGCCTCGGTCGGTGGCAGCGGTGGCGTCAATGCTGGTGCCGGAGCCAATGTCGGCGGTTCGAGCGGCGTCAGCGCCGGTCTCGGTGCTTCGGTTGGCGGCAGCAACGGCATCAATGCCGGTGCCGGTGCCAATGTTGGCGGTTCCGGCGGCATCAACGCCGGTGTGGGCGCCAATGTCGGAGGGTCTGGCGGCATCACCGCCGGCCTCGGCGCCAATGTTGGTGGCTCGAGCGGCGTCGGCGTTGGTGTCGGCATCGGCGGCGGAACCAACCCGAGCAATCCAAGCAATCCAAGCAATCCCGGAAATCCGGGTAACCCTGGTACTCCGGGACATCCGAACCTGCCCGGTGTCGTCGCCGACATGTCAGATAGCCAGTTGGCGCGGATGAAGAAGCGCTGCGTCGATGTTCTCGGCAGTTCCGGGGTCTACGACCGCGACCTGCGCCAGCTTTGCCTGCTGATCGCACGCCGCTGACACCAGGAGCGCCGGGATCGGAAGTGCCGAACCAGCCGTGAGGCTTGACCGCACTCTCCTGGCCTCCGGCCGGTTGGAAAGCCCGCCATCCTTGGCGGGCTTTCCGCGTGGTTACTCTTAAGTGTTCCCGTGCGTCCGGCAACGCTGAACAGGGTGGAATGCCAATCCTTTGAAGCGGCGGCCCTTCTATGGCACCGGCTATTATGGCGGCGGCATCGGGCTCGTGTTGCTCATCATTGTCGTGCTTGTCGTGCTGGGGCGGATTTAGCCGCGCTCGATCATCTCGGGGTGATCGCAATCTCGTGACCGGCTCGATAACCCGCGCCCACCGGATTGTGATGCGTGCAGGCCTGCTTGTGATCCGGCTTGTTTCAAATTTTTCGTAAGATGGTCGCGGTCCACACCCCCGTGGAAACAAGAGGAGAGGGTCCCACCCCTGGTCCTCCTCCAAGGCCCGCTTCGGTTCACCGTGGCGGGCTTTTGCTTGGCGCCGATAGATTACTCCATGTCAGGTACATCGCCGCTGACGAAGAGCGTGTTCGGCGGGCCGTATTCGCCTAGCGTCGGATCGGCCTCGCGGCTCCATGCGATGACGCCGGCATGCTTTGCCGCCAGAGCCCTGGCGGTGCGTATGGCGCGGTCTTCGCTCTGTTGGTCGGCGGGTCCAAAGGCTGGAAACAATTCGCCATCCTCGCCGCGATCGAACGCAACCACGACGATCAGCCTGGGATTTTTCTGGCCACTGGAATCAGACATCTTGCACCTTTGGCGCGAAACCTATCACAATACAGGGAATTGGGTCGGCACGTTCGATTCCGGAGGTGGGGTGGTGCAAGACCAGCGTTTCGATGAGCCGATCAGGATTGCGCTCGGTCGGTCGCGAAACTCGATCTTCAACGTGGAGAGGGTCGCTCAGGCTGCCGACATCCTGATGAACCGCTGGCCGGTTGCCACAGGGCAAAGGCACATGGTTGCCCGCAAGGTCTGCCTGGCCGTGCTTGAGGGAAAGAAAGAAGCTTCGGCGGCACGGGCGGCGTTCATCAACGCCGCGATCGAGGCGGATATCCTCGTTGAGCCTCGTGAAGTGTCGATGCCGTAGCCTTGCCCGGCCAAAATTGAATCAGGACTCGCCTCTATCCTCTTGATTGACTGCGGTCTTTTCAGCGATCGGTGATCGGCTTTCCATGCCCATATTTGACCGTCCTGTCGGCGCGCTTCGGGGCATTTCGAAATTTTCTGCCTCGTCTCGCTTGCCTTGGGCATCCGTTGACATGGCATCCGTGTCTCTGTATTGAACAGGATTATACAGGTTCATTGAACAGGTACCCATATGAAGCGGCGCGCGGTTCAACTGTCTCCAGGCACGGGCAAGCCCGAGCAGATCGCCACCGTCCTCGAACATGAGATCCGCTCCGGCGTTCTCGGTTTCGGCGACCGCCTTCAAAGCGAGAACGAACTCGTCCAGCGCTTCTCCGTCAGCCGCAATACGGTCCGCAAGGGCCTCGAGGAACTATCCAGCCGCGGGCTGATCACCACCAAGGTCGGCATCGGCTCGTTCGTCACCTTTGACGGCAAGCCGGTCGATGACGCCATCGGCTGGTCGCGGGCGCTAGCCAATGCCGGCGCCAATGCCGAGACGCGGACGCTGCGGCTGGAGGTCATCGAGGACACCGATCTGGCTGCGCTGCTTGATATCGAGAGCCCGTTCTTCATCGCCGTCGACCGGGTGCGCACCAACGCCAGCGATGGCCATGCGATCTCCATCGAGCGCAGCCGGCTGCCATTGTCACCCGAGCTTGAGGACGTGCCGCTGCGTGGCCTGCGCGAGGGCTCACTGCACCAGACGCTGCGCGCCGCCGGCCTCTTTCCCGACCATGGCGAGGAATGGGTCGAGATCGAGATGCTTAATGCCGAAGATGCGGCCATCCTCGGCTGCCCGCAAGGCACGCCCTTTCTGCGCGGCCGCCGGCTGACGCGTGCGGCTGATGACCGGCCGATCGAATATGTCACCAGCCTGCTCAACCCGGCGCATTTCGCGCTGCATATGAGGTTCTGAGCGATGCCGGACAAAGCCAAGGACACGCTTGATCGCGCCATGGGTGCGCTTGTGGGCGGAGCGCTGGGAGATGCGCTCGGCATGCCGACACAGCTTTTGTTGCCGGCCCGGATTGCCGAACTCTACGGCCATGTCGAGAATTTCATCGCGCCTTTCGCCGATCATCCGGTGTCGAAGGGACTGGCTGCCGGCACCATCACCGACGATACCGAACAGGCACTGCTGCTCGGCCGCATTCTCGTCGAATCCGGCGACCACTTCGATCACGCGCGCTGGGTCAATGCGCTGCTCGACTGGGAACGCGAGGTGAAGGCGCGCGGCAGCTATGACCTTTTGGGACCATCGACCAAACGCGCCATCGACGCCATCAACAATGGCACACCGGCGGAGGAAGCGGGACGCAGCGGCGACACCAATGGCGCGGCCATGCGCATAGCGCCGGTTGGCATCATGATGCCGCTCGAGCCGTTGGAGGCATTCGTCGCCAAGGTGGCCGAGACCTGCCGGGCGACGCACAACACCTCGATCGCCATCGCCTCCGCCGCCGCTGTTGCTGCCGCCGTCAGCCGCGGCGTCGCCGGCGGCGACTGGCGCGATGCTTCCGCCAGCGCGGTCGTGGCGGCGAGGCGGGGGGCGACGCTCGGCCATTGGGTCACCGGCGGCGACATCGCCGCCCGTATCGTCTGGGCACAGGACATCGTGAGCGGCAAGGCGACGAAGGATGCGATCCGGCTGATCACCGATCTGGTCGGCACCGGCGTTGCCAGCCAGGAATCCGTTCCGGCTGCCTTCGCGGTGCTGCAAGTCGCCGGCGGGGATCCATGGCAGGCGGCGGTCATCAGCGCCAATCTCGGTGGTGACACCGACACGATCGGCGCCATCGCGGCCGGCATGGCCGGCTCCTGCACCGGCTTTTCCCGATTGCCGCAACAACATATCGCGCGGCTTGTCGGCATCGACATGTCAGAGGTTCGCGCGCTTGCCGCCGACCTCGTGACGGCACGAGTGGCGAAAATCGGTTCCGGCAAGGACGCGGCGGGATGAGCGGGCGTCTCGTCCATATCGGCAGTGCCGTGGTGGATTATGTCTACCGCATCGACGCCTTGCCGGCGCCCGGTATGGAAAAGACGGCGTCGAGCTTCGCCCAGGTTGCTGGCGGCGGCTTCAACATGATGGTCGCGACCAGCCGCACCGGCATGCAGGTGGTGTTCGGCGGCCAGCTCGGCAGCGGACCGAATGGCGACTTCCTGCGCGCCGCCTTCGCCGCCGAGGGGATCGAGACACTGACGCCGCCATCACCCTTGATGGATAGCGGCAATTGCGTCGCCATGATCTCGAGCGACGCCGAACGCACCTTCGTGTCGTGGCCAGGTGCCGAAAGTGTGCTCAGCCTCGACCTGATGGCGCCGGTGACGGTCGCGCCTGATGATTGGGTGTTCACCTCCGGCTATACGCTGAGCTATCCCGGCAGTCGCGACGCGCTCACCGACTGGATCGAGGCACTGCCGGACGAAACACCTTTCGTCTTCGACCCGACGCCGGTCGTCACGGACATTCCGCGCCCGATCCTGTCGCGGGTACTCGCCCGCACGACATGGCTGAGCTGCAACACGACGGAGGCGGCCGAGATTGCCGGCCCGGGCGATGTCGAGGCTGTCGCGGCTCGGCTTCTGGACGACCATTGTCCGCAGGCTGCCGGCGTGGTCATCCGCGCCGGGGCAAAGGGCTGCCACGTGCGGTTGGCCGACGGGTCAGCGCAGACTATTGCCGGCTACACGGTCACCGCCATCGACACCAATGGCGCCGGCGACACCCATATCGGGGCTTTCGTCAGCGCGCTGGCACGCGGTACCCCACCCTTCGAGGCAGCGCGCTATGCCAATGCGGCGGCGGCTATTTCGGTCACCCGCCATGGCGGCTCGTCGGCGCCGACCGATCACGAAATCCAGACATTCCTGAGCTATGTCGATGATCACGGGCATGGCCGGAAGCAAGAGGCTTAAACAAGCCCCGCCAAGCGGGCAAACAATGAGAGGAACGAACATGCGCATGCCCAGACTGACTGCCCTGCTGACGGCGACTGCCGTCATAACCTCCGTACTCACGCTGACCGCAAGTGCCGCCGAAATACATGTGCTCAACTGGAAGGGCTACGGTACCGACGAGCCGTGGGCCGTCGAGGCTTTCGAAAAGGCGACCGGCAACAAGGTCGTCAACGACTTCTTCAATTCCGAACAGGAGATGCTGACCAAGATCCGGACCAATCCCGGCCTCTATGACGTGGTCATGATCAATGCCGCCTTCAACGACCAGGCGATGGACGGCAAGCTGATCCAGCCGATCGACGTCTCCAAATTGCCGAACTACGCTGACATCAGCAAGGACAAGGCGGGATCGCCGATGCTCGTCCATGACGGCAAGGTCTATGGTGTGCCGTGGGTATGGGGTCTGACAGCGCTCGCCATCAACGAAAAATCCTTCGACAAGCCGCCGACGAGCATTGCCGAGATGTGGGATGCAGCCCACAAGGGCCGCGTCGTCATTCGCGACGACGCCGTCGAAGCGGTGCAGTTCGGTGCCATCGCCACCGGCCAGAACATCAATGACATCAAGGATATGGACGCGGTCAAGGCGAAGCTCACCTCGCTGATGCCGCAGATCAAGACCTTCTGGAGTTCGGAGAACGACTGGAACCAGATGGTCGCCTCCAACCAGATCGACATCGGCACCTATTGGAGCGGCTCGGCCGATCGGGCCAAGACGCATTTCAAGCTGCCGGTCTCGCTGGTCGTGCCGCAGGAGGGTGCCGTCGCCTGGCTCGACGCGTTTTCCATTCCGGTCGGCGCCAAGAATGTCGCGGGAGCCGAGGCCTTCATCAACTATATGATTGACCCGAAATTCTATGTCGAATGGGTCACCAAGGTCGGTGCGCCGGTGTCGGCCAACACCAAGGCGGTGGAAGCGCTGCCCGAGGATGCCTTCAACCGCAAGGTCATGGGTGACCCCGAAGTGGCCAAGCGCATCCAGTTCCAGGCGCCCATCACCGACGCGCAGCGCGAAGCCTATCTGGGGCTGTGGCAGCAGCTGAAGGTCGACGTGAAATAAAGCCGGCATCGGAACCAGCCGGCGGTTCGCGCCGGCTGGTTCTTCCAATCTGGAGGAGAGTAGGCTGTCATGGGAGCTGCAACAGCATCGCGCAGCGGGCTGAGATCGGCATTGCCGCTGCTGGCGCCTGCCTATCTCTGGCTGACGGTGGCGATCTTCCTGCCGCTGTCGGCGATGGTCTTCTTCTCGTTCATGACCGAGCTGCCGCTGTCGGGAAAACCGTGGGCCTTCACGCTTGGCAACTATGCCGCCTTCTTCTCGCAAAGCCTCTATCTGACGCTGCTGCTGGCCTCGCTGCGTCTTGGCCTCGAAGTGACGTTGTGGTGCGTCGTCATCGGCTATCCGGCGGCTTACGTGCTCGCCAAGGTGCTGAAGGGGCGCAGCCGCGAGGCGATCTTCCTGCTCGTCATCCTGCCGTTCTGGTCGAACGGGCTGGTGCGCATCTTCTCCTGGGCGATGGTTTTGCGCGAAGGCGGCATCCTCGACACCGCGCTCAACGCCGTGCTGCCGTTCAAGATCAACATCGACCTGATGTATTCCTATCCGGCCGTCATCATCGGACTGGTGCACTCCTATGTGCCCTACATGGTGCTGACCTGCTATCTCACGCTCCAAGCGATCGATGACTCGCTGATCGAGGCCGGGCGCTCGCTCGGCGCTTCACGGCTGCAGGTGCTGAAGCGGGTGATCATCCCGCTGTCGATGCCGGGGCTGGTGGCGGGCGCGGCGCTTATCTTCGTGCCGGTCGTGGGCTCATTCATGGAGCCGCGCATCCTTGGCGGCCGCACCGGCACTTTTTACGGCACGGTCATCGAGGATCAGTTCGTCGCCGTGTTCAACTGGCCGCTTGGGGCGGCGCTCTCCTTCATTCTGCTGGCGGTGGTGCTGGTCATCCTGGCGATTGCTTCGCCGGTGTTACGGAGGGCCGCGTGATGGCGACGACCCGCATCCTCGAATGGCTCGGCCGCCTCTATATCTGGCTGCTGCTCGCCTTCCTCTATCTGCCGATCATCATCATGGCGCTGATGTCGTTCAACGCCTCGCCCTTCTACCAATTGCCGTTCGAATGGACGACGGAGTGGTACGCGTCGCTGTGGCAAAACGACCAGCTGATCGCGGCCACCTGGAACAGCGTCGAGATCGCGATCATCACCACGATCATCTGCGTCGTGCTCGGCTCGGCGGCGTCGCTGGCGCTCTATCGCTACGAATTTCGCGGCAAGAAATTCCTGCAGGCGCTGCTGTTTCCGCCGATCGCCATACCGTGGCTGATCACCGGCACGGCGATGCTGATCTTCTTCTTCGGCGTCGGCATCGGCCGCGGCCTGCATGCCATCCTGCTCGGCCATGTCGCGCTGGCGCTGCCCTATGTCATCGTCGTCGTCTCGGCCCGGCTGCAGACCTTCGCGCCGGAGCTGGAAGAGGCGGCGCGCTCCCTCGGTGCCAACCAGTGGCAGGTGACAAGACGCGTCACGCTGCCGTGGATCATGCCCGGCGTCATCGCCGGCGGACTGTTTGCGTTTGCCGTCTCGTTCGACCAGTTCGTGGTGTCCTATTTCCTGGCGACGCCTGGCCAGACGACGCTACCGGTCGAAATCTACGCCGCGATCCGCAAGGGTTTTACGCCCGAGATTAACGCGGTCTCGACGATCATCATCGTTGTGTCGATGGCGCTGATGCTGCTAACGGCGCGGTTCTTCAAATTCGGCGGAGAGAAATAATGGCTGGCGTGCAGGTATCGAACATCTCGCGCAGTTTTGGGGCACACAAGGCGCTCGACGACGTCTCCATCGACTTCGCCGATGGCGGCTTCTATGCGCTGCTCGGCCCATCGGGCAGCGGCAAGACCACTCTGCTCAGACAGATCGCCGGTTTCGATTTTCCTGACTCGGGTCGCATCACCATCGGCGGTGAGAGCGTCGAGCGGGTGCCGGTCGAAAACCGGCGCATCGGCATGGTGTTCCAGAACTATGCGCTATTTCCCAATATGAGCGTCGCCGACAATGTCGCCTTCGGCCTGTCGGTGCGCGGCGAGGCCAAGGCGGTGATTGCGACCGAGGTGCAGCGTGCGCTCGACCTGGTGCAACTCGGCAAGCTCGGTGCCCGCCGGCCACATCAGCTGTCGGGCGGCCAGCGCCAGCGCGTCGCGCTCGCCCGCGCCATCGTCACCAAGCCGCGCGTGCTTTTGCTCGACGAGCCGCTCGGCGCGCTCGACAAGGCGTTGCGCGTCGACATGCAGATCGAGCTCAAGCGCATCCAGCGCGAGATCGGCATCACCACCATCTTCGTCACCCACGACCAGGAAGAGGCGCTGACGATGAGCGACCGCATCGGCATCCTGCGCGACGGCAGGCTGGTGCAGGAGGGACCACCGGAAGAGATCTACGACCGGCCAAAGAGCGAATTCGCCGCCACCTTCCTCGGCGACGCCAACATCTTTCGCGGCGACACGACGGGCAATGGCATCCGGCTGCCAGACGGCACGGCGATTGCCTCGGGCGTGGGTGCAAGGCTTGCCGCCGGCGCCAAGGCGAGCTGTGCCGTGCGGCCCGAACGCATCCGCATCGCGACGGACGGCGGGGCTTCGGACGGCGATGCCAACACGCTCAAGGGCAAGGTTTTCAAGCGCATCTTCGCCGGCAACAACAGCACCTATTTCGTCGAGCGCGGCGGCCAGACGTTGAAAGTGATCGTGCAGAACACCGGCATGGAACGGCTGGCGGAGGGCCAGGAGGTGGTGCTGCGCTGGTCGCCTGAGAGTACGGTGCTGATTGCGGGTTAGACAGCGTTCCGTCCCGCCATAAGATCGAGTAAGGTCCGGAGCACATCCATGACGCTGGAATTGACGGCCGAGGACCAATCCATGCTCGACGGCGAGCAGGGCCCGTCCGCAGCCGCTGCCATGAAAATCCTCGTCGCCTTTTCCAAGGCGGTCGGGGCAGGCAGTCTGCTCGACATTGCCGGCGCCCATATCGATGGCTGTCTCTACCACGGCAAGGCCGGTCTCGATTTCGTCGAATGGCTGGTTGAGGGCGGTGGCCGCGTCCAGGTGCCGACGACCTTGAATGTCGGTTCGTTCGATCTCATCCATCCCGGCATGGTGAAGATGCCGGCGGCGGAAGAGGCGCCGGCGCGGCGGCTGATGAAGGCGCATCTGGAACTCGGCTGCCAGGCGACATTCACTTGCGCGCCTTACCAGACGCGGTTCCGGCCAGCCTTCGGCCAGCAGATCGCCTGGGGCGAATCCAACGCCATCGTCTTTGCCAATTCGGTGATCGGCGCGCGCACCAATCGCTATGGCGATTTCATCGATCTGTGCTGTGCCATGACCGGGCGCGCGCCGGCCTGGGGGCTGCATTTGAGCGAGAACCGGCGCGGCCGAATCCTGTTCGAGCTGGCCATTGCTGACCTGGAGCCGAGCGACAGTCTGTTCGTCGGCATCGGGCTGGTGATCGGGCAAGCGAGCGGCGACCGCATTCCGGTGATTGCCGGCCTGCCGCGGCCGCGCGACGAGGACCAGCTGAAGGCGCTGGGTGCGGCGGCGGCAACGACCGGCGCGGTGGCACTGTTCCATGCGGTCGGCGTCACACCGGAAGCGCGGACGCTGGCTGAAGCGTTCCAGGGCCATGCGCCTGACGAGACGATCCTCATCACCCGCACCGATATCGACCACGCTCTGGCCAGGCTGTCGAGCGTGCCCGAAGGCGCGCCGCTGGCGGCCGTTTCGCTCGGTACGCCGCATTTTTCGCATGAGGAATGGATGCGGCTGCTGCCGATGCTGCGCGAGGTCGCGCCGGGCAGGCGTATCCCGATCTATGTCAACACCGGCCGCGCGACCCTGACGCGACTGCAGGCGGATGGGGCGCTGGCCGGCATGGAGGCGTTCGGCCTGATCCCGGTTGCCGACACCTGCACCTATGTCACCTCGATCCTCAAGCGCCTCGACGGCGTGGTGATGACCAACTCCGGCAAATGGGCGCATTACGCACCCGGCAATATCGGCGTGTCCGTCGCTTTCGCCGAGATGAAGGACTGTATCCGTTCGGCTGCGGCCGGGCATGTCGTGCGGAGCGCCTCATGACGATAGAACGAACCGGCACCTTCCAGCTGGCCGGCGAGGCTCAGGGCCAAGCGCTGGTGTTTTCGCAACCGCTCAGCTTCTGGGGCGGCGTGGATGCCGAGACAGGCGACATAACGGACCATTCGCATCCTGGCCTTGGCCAGAATGTCGCCGGCAAGATCCTGGTCATGCCGAGCGGGCGTGGCTCGTCGTCTTCATCCTCGGTCCTGGCCGAGACGATCCGCAGGGGCACCGCGCCTATCGGGATTCTTCTGGAGCGGCCGGACCCGATCCTGGCGGTCGGCGCGATCGTTGCCGAATTTCTCTACGAGATCCGCATGCCGCTGGTGGTGTGCGATACTATGGGCATTGTTTCCGGCGATCGGATCGCGATCTGTGTTGGCGAGGATGGCGCGGCGGTCATTCGCAAAAGGCTAGGGACCAGTGCTCGCTGGCCAAGGGGCGGCGCCAGCGATTCTTAGGTCCGCTGCCATCGAAATGTGCTTCAGCCCTCAGCCAGCCATCAATCCCGCCGAGCCGCGCCGCCAGTAGGCCGCGGCCAACGTTTGATCGCGGCCGAGCCCCAGCGTATCGCGCCAATATTCGCGCACGATCTTGGCGGCGGCCGCTTCCGCCGCGAACCAGCCGAAGGCCGAGCCGCCCTGCGGCCACGCCACCGAGCGGACAGCCTCTGCCAGCAGTCTGTCCTCGCCCGCCGGCACGCCGTCCCGTGTCAGCCAATGCAACTCGATGCCGGTTGTATTGTCGATCGTCTGCCGTTCACCGTCATTGGCGATCTCGACAAAGGCGATGCCTTTTGTCTCGGCCGGCAGCGTTTCCAGCAGTCGCGCCAGCGCCGGCAGGCCGGTTTCATCGGCACCCATCACATACCATTCTGCTTGCCGCACCGGACGACCGACTGGCCCCATGATGCCGATCTTCATGCCTGATACCGCCTGCATGGCCCAGCTCGAGCCAACGCTCTCGCCGGGATGGATTAGGAAGTCGACATCGATCACGCCCTTGGCCACGTCGAGCGCGCGGATGGTGTAGACGCGCGCCACCGGCCGCCGGTCATCGGCGGGCCAGACCGGCAAACCATTGCCGCCGAGCACCGGCCACAGCGGAGCGGGCACCTCCCTGGTCGGAAACAGCATACGGATATGCATGCCGCCGAATTTGGCGAAACGAGAGAGATCTTCGCCGGCGAGGCGGATGCGGCGCATATGCGGGGTGAGGTCGCGTACGTCCGTCACCACCACCTCGCGGAACTGGGCGAGGCTGGTCTCATTGGCGAGATCGCCGGTCCAGACGATCTCGGGATTTTCGTCCCTGGCATAGACCTGGATCGCGGTGGCCAGCAGGTCCTTGATGCGGGCGAGCCCGTCGCGGTCGGCGGCATTGGCCCGCATCACCAGATGTTCCATATCGATGGAGGCGCCGCCAAAGGCGAAGCGGAAATCGATGCGCTGGCCGTGTTGTGAAGCATCGGCCTCGAAGCTCTGCAGCCTGTCGCTGATGCGGTCCATGTAGGCGGGCAGGTGCCGCAGGTCGAGGCGGGCTTCGCAGGTCAGTTCGCTTGCAGATGCTTCGCTCATTCTCAGCCTCCGATCCTGCCGGTGAGAGCTACCTTGAAGGTGCGGCCCTTGCCTTGTTCGGTTGCGGCCGTGGTCGACCATGCGCTTTGCGGGTCGGTGTAGGCGGTGTTGAAGAGGTTATCGACGCCGAAATCGAGCCGTGCGTTGTCGTTGATGCGCCAGTTGGCGAAGACGTTGACCAGATCGAAGCCATCGTCGACGACCGGCACGGCATCGGGATTGGTGCGGCTGGTGCGGGTGATCTTGCCGACGCTGAGATATTGCGCGCCGACGGTGAGCTGATCCTCCAGCATGCGGAAGCCGATGGTGGCCGAGAAGCGGTCGAGCGGCGTGTTGTTCAGCGCCTGGCCGGAATAGACGCCGCTGACGACCTTGGCGTCGATCAACGCGCCGGCAAGGTTCACAAAACCCCAGTTGTAGTCGTAGACCATCTCGGCCTCGATGCCCTTCAGCCGGGCGTCGCCGATGTTGATCGCCGTGCGCGGCAGGACGGTCAGGTCGATGTCGATGTAATCCTCGACGTCGGTGTGGAAGACGTTGAGCTTGGCGCGCAACCGGTCGCCCGCCGTCAGAACGTCGTCATACTTGACGTTGATGCCGGCCTCCCAGTTCTTCGCCGTCTCGGGCTGCAGCAGAAGATTGGGCCGGTATGTATCGCCGCCGCCATGCGCGCCACCGCCGCGGAAGACATCCTGCAGCCCAGGTGCCCGGTAGCCTTCGGAATAGGTGCCATAGAGCTGGAAGCCGTCAAATGGCGTGACGCCGACGGTGAGACGCGGTGACCAGCGGTCGCCTGAGACCGAGGCTTCCTGCGGAGGCACGGTGCGGGTCTCGCCATCGAGCTGATAGCCGTCATAGCGCATGGCGGCGATCACCTGCAGCCAGTTCTCATAGTCGCCCTGCCATTGCAGGAAGCCGCCATAGCCCTGCTGCTCGCCGGCACCAAAATGCGCGGCTTCCGAGGAGGCCTCGAGATAGTAATAGTCGAGCCCGTAGGTCAGCGTGTGGGCGATCTCCCAGGCGTCGAAGCGTGAGGAGTTCTTCACATTGAAGCCCGATGTGGCAACATCATAGAAACGGAAATTGCCGATCGCCGAGGCGGGCCAGACCTGCGTCTGCTCGGCGCGGGTGCGGTTGTGATAGGCATTGGCGCTGAAGTCGATCAGGTCGTTGTCCTCAGGCTTCCAGGTGTAGGCAGCTGTGTAGGTCTGGTTGGTGGTGTTGGTGTCGTAGCGGCTCAGCGTCGGCGAGGCCGAGCCGCTCGAACCGGTGATCTGGTCGTTGTAGCGCTGCAGGATGGCGCCGAGCTTCAGCTCGTGATCATCGGCCGGCCGCAGTGTCGTCTTCAGATAGCCACTAGTCACCCGCTCGCCGGTCCAAGGCACGATGTCACCATTGCCGTCGGTGTAGCTGTCGCGGTTGCGGTGGATGAGGTTGCCGATGATGTCGGCGTCGTCGCTGAAGCGGTAGGCGCCGGTGGTGCTGGTGGTGAAGCCGTCGCCATTGTCCTCGTAACCGAGCTTCTCGCTCAGCGCCCAGCGCTCGTCCTTCTTGAGGAAGTCGCCGGCATCCTTGGTCTCGAAGGAGACGACGCCGCCGATGCCGCCCGAGCCATAGGCGTTGGAGACCGGGCCGCGAATGACCGTGGCTTCCTTGATCAGGTCCGGCTCGACATAGAACGAGCCCGAACCATGGCCGACTCGCCAGTAATCCTGGCGAGCGCCGTCGAGCGTGACGACGACGCGGCCATACTGTTCCAGGCCGCGAATGTTGATGGCGGTCGCCGGGTCGTCGCCGTTCATCGAGGCAGCGACGCCCGGCGTGGTGCGGAAGATGTCGGCGGCGGTGTCGGGCTGGATGCGGTCGAGTTCGTCCTGGTCGACGGCGCTGATGGCGGCCATCGATTCGATGACGGCGGTCTTGATCATCGTCGCCGAGATGGTGATCACGTCGAGCATCGTCGCTGGCTGGTTCTGCGCGACACTAGCCGGCGCCAGGCGACCCGTCTTGGCGGCGGCCTTCTTCTCCTGGTCCTGTTCCTGCGCGCTGGCAAGAGGTACGGCGCAGAGGCCGAGAACGAAGGCGAGCGCGGTGCTCGCCATCAATGTCGTGTTTGTTGTCGTTGTCATGCAGCCCCCAAGCAAAAGCAAAACTGCTGGCGGTGGCTGAACGGCCTTGGCTGGCGTGATTGAAATCCCTCGACCAGGCAGTCAAGGCACGGGTCACATATTAAAACATGATGACATTAGTCAACTTTAAATTTATAGCCGACCATTATCGAGAAGCATCTGGCACGGGAGCAGCGGCATGATCGGCAGGGCGGGCGAGGGCAGGAGGATCGGCTGGTTGCAACCGGGCAGGCTCGCGGCGGTGCTGCTTCTGGCACTGTCGGTGCTGGCGCCTTCCTGCGGCTTCAAGGCGCTGGCCGCCGAGACCGTTGTCGATGCGCTGGGGCGAACTGTCGTGCCGGGCGCGGCGACCCGGATCGTGACGCTCGGCTCCGATGTCACCGAGATTGTCCATGCGCTCGGCGCAGGCGAGCGAATCGTCGGCGTCGATCGTGGCAGCAAGTACCCGCCATCCGTGACCGGGAAGCCCAATGTCGGCTATCGCCGCCAGCTTTCGGTCGAGGGGCTGGCGAGCTTGCGTCCCGATCTGATCCTGGCGGCCGAGGACAGCGGGCCGCCGGAGGCGGTCGAGGTGTTGAAGTCGTTGGCGATCCCGATCGTCTTTGTCCCGCAGGATAACACCCCGCAAGGCATCGAGCGCAAGATCACGCTGGTTGCCGCCAGTCTTGGGCTTGAGGACAAGGGCAAGGTGGTTTGCGCCGAGGTACTCACCGCCTTTCAGGCGGCCGCCGATCTGGCGTCGAAAATCCCGCCGGAGCGGCGCAAGAAGGTGGTGTTCTTCCATGGTCTCGTGAAGCTGAGTGCCGCCGGCGCCGGCACCTCGGCCGACGCCATCATCCGCTATGCCGGCGGCCTCAATCCGATGGATGTCGTACAAGGCTACAAGCCGGCATCGGAGGAAAAGCTGGTCGAGATGGCGCCCGATGTCATCCTGATGATGAGCGACGGCAAGGGCGGGCCGACGGCCGAGCAGGTGTTCGGCAACCGTGCGCTGGCGGCAACGCCGGCGGCGGCCAACAAGGCGCTGGTCGTGCTCGACGGCGCCTACATGATTGGCTTCGGCCCGCGCACATCAGACGCGATCCGCGACCTGGCGAAGGCACTCTATCCCAAGGGATAATGATGCCTCGATGGTCGCAGAAGGTTCGCCTGCGATGGCATCCTCTCGCGGGCGGCCCCTGCAGCCTACGATAAAACCTTGTCCGTGCGGATTTCTTCGGATCGGCTCTTGCTCGAACAAACGTGCCGGCTCGGCCCGAAACATTGGCACGATATTCTAAGCCGCGCGGTTGACCGCGAATGCGCTCTCCAGCCTATAATTATACTAAATTCATAGACTAACTGAGAGCACTCAAACGCTCGCGTGTTGGCTCTGTGAAACCGGCTGCATAAAAGGGGAGCGTGTCGATGCCGAAGACAGAATCCAACCCGATCGAGCTTGGCACCAGGGCCGCCGATTTCCTATTGCCTGACGCGCAAGGCGTGCTGCACCGGCTCACCGATTTCGATGCCAAGCCGGCCTTGCTTGTCGCCTTCATCTCCAACCGCTGCCCGTTCGTCGTGCTGATCCGCGAGCAGCTTGCCGCCTTTGCCAGGGACTATGCGAACAAGGGGCTGCAGGTGGTGGCGATCAACGCCAACGCCATGAGGCGCATCCAGAGGAGACGCTTGCCCGCATCGGCGAGGAGGCTGAAAAATTCGGCTATTCCTTCCCCTACCTCAAGGACGCTTCCCAGCAGACGGCCTATGGCGCGGCCTGCACGCCCGACTTCTTCCTGTTCGATGCCGACCGGCGGCTCGCCTATCACGGCCAGTTCGACGATGCGCGGCCGGGCAACGGCAAACCGGTGACCGGTGCTGATCTGCGCGCGGCGGTGGATACGGTGCTGGAGGGCGGCAAGCCCGCGGCAAGCCAAGTGCCGTCAATCGGCTGCAACATCAAATGGAATGCCGGCAACGAGCCGGCGTGGTTCGCAAGCGCCGCCCGCGCCGCTTAGCGATATCGCCCTGTAGCGAACTCAGCCACCGAGCATCCATGCCCAAGCCGCAAAAATCCGCTTCCGACAGCTTGCACCTCCACGCCGACGTCCTGGTGTTGGGCGGCGGGCCGTCGGCTGCCTGGGCGGCTGTCGCTGCGACCGAAAACGGCGCCAAGGTGGTGCTGGCCGACAAGGGCTATCTCGGCACCAGCGGCGCCACCGCGCCGTCGAACACCGGCACCTGGTGCGTGCCGCCGGGTGATAACAGGCATGCCGTCGTCGAGCGGCGCTGGCAGCGCACCGGCGAACTCGCCGACCCGCGCTGGATGCTGCGCTGCGTCGACACCGCCTACCGCAATCTGCTCCGGCTGTCCGAGTGGGGCTACCCCTTCCCGAGCGAGGATGACGGACGGCTCTACATCGCCAATCTGCGCGGCCCGGACTATATGCGCTTCATGCGCCGCCGGGTGCTCCTGGCCGGCGTCACTGTGCTCGATCACCATCCCGCGCTCGAACTTCTGTCCGATGGCGATGCCATCGTCGGGGCTGCCGGTGTTGCCAAGCAGGCCGGTCACGACTGGCGCGTCGACGTCAACGCCGTGGTGCTGGCGACTGGCGGCTGCGCCTTCCGCGAGCGTATCCTCGGCGCGACCGGCTTGACCGGCGACGGCTATCTGATGGCTGCGGAAGCCGGCGCCAGCCTGTCGGGCATGGAGTTCACCGGCAAGTACACGCTGGCGCCCTATGGTTCCTCGCTGAACAAGGGGCTGCCGTTCCGCTGGGCTTCGTTTCATCGTGAGGATGGCTCGCCGATCCTCGGGTCGACCGGCGAGCCGTTGCGCAACGGCATCGGCGACCGTGAGGAAGAGGTGGCCCGTGCGCTGATCGACGGCCCTGTCTATGCGCGGCTCGATCAGGCCGAGCCGGCGCTGCAAGGCTGGCTGCGCCAGGGTCAGCCGAACTGCTTCGTGCCTTATGACCGCGCCGGCATCGATCCGTTCAGCGAGCTGTTCCGCATCACCTTGCGCGCCGAAGGTACAGTGCGCGGCACCGGCGGCATCGACATCGTCTCCGACGACTGCGCCACCGGCGTGCCCGGCCTCTACGTCGCCGGCGACGCCGCCAGCCGCGAGATCATGACCGGGGCTGTTTCGGGCGGCGGCGCCGTCAATTCGTCCTGGGCGCTGGCCAGTGGCTGGTGGGCCGGCAAGGGCGCCTCGACCCATGCCAAACGTCGAAACGGTAAGGCGTTTCGCAGTGCTGCGCAGTCGCTCGGCCAGGCTGGGTTGCGCCCGGCGGCAACGGCGCACGCCGACATCTCGGCGGCCGAAGTCATCGAGACGGTGCGCAACGAGGTGACACCGCTGGACAAGAATTTCTTCCGCAGTGGCGAAACCCTGCAGAAGAGCAGCGAGCGGCTGGAGAGTGTCTGGCGCGACGTGCGCGACCATCTGCAGGGCGAGGGGCTCGACCGGGTCCGCACTCGCGAGGCGGCATCGATCGCTGCTGCCGGGCGCTGGTCGGTGGCTGCAGCCCTGCATCGCACGGAGAGCCGCGGCATGCATCGCCGTACCGATCTGCCAGGCATGAGCCCAACCTTCGCGCACCGGCTGGTGATCACGGGGGTCGATGAGTTCCGCATTGCAGGCGCGTCCGAGCGGCTGGCGGAGCTGGCGTCATGATCGAGATCGTGTCGGCCACGCGCTGCGTCGAATGCGACATCTGCGTCAAGGTCTGCCCCGCCAACGTCTTCGACGCGACCGACAACGGCGTGCCGGTGATCGCTCGCCAGGAGGACTGCCAGACCTGCTTTCTCTGCGAGATCTATTGCCCGATCGACGCGCTTTATGTGGCCGAATTCGCCGAAGGGCCGACCGGCATCACGGAAGCTCAGGCCGACGCACGCCAGCTGTTCGGCTCCTATGCCCGCGCGCTCGGCTGGAAGCGCGGCAAGGCCGGCGGCTCGGAATTCGACCCGACGCACCGCATCCGCGTGGCGCAGTGACCGATCGGAGACAGATATGAATCGCATCATCGTCAGCGATATCAGCAAGACTTTCCAGCTCAAGCCGGGGCAGTTCGTCACCGTCGACGGCGAGGCGACGGACCGCGTCACCGTGCTTGACGGCGTCGATCTTTCCATCCGCAAGGGCGAGTTCATCACGCTGGTCGGACCCAGCGGCTCGGGCAAGTCCGTGCTGCTCGACATTATCGGCGGGCTGACGCAGGCGACCGATGGCGACGTCCAGCTCGACGGCAGGCGCATTACAAGGCCCGATCCCAAGACCGGCTATGTCTTCCAGCAATATGCATTGTTTCCTTGGCGCACGGCGCTCGCCAACATCGAATATGCGCTGGAAGTTCGCGGCGTCGCCAAGGCGGAACGCGCAGCTACCGCTCATCATCTGCTGGCGCTGTTCGGGCTTGCCGGCTTCGAAGACCGTTTTCCCAACCAGCTTTCCGGCGGCATGCAGCAGCGCGTGGCGATCGCGCGTGCGCTGGCCAGCAATCCGGAAGTGCTTTTGATGGACGAGCCCTTCGCAGCGCTCGACCAGCAGACGCGCGAGCTGCTGCAAGGCGAACTCTTGCGGATCTGGGGCAAGATCAAGACGACGGTGATCTTCGTCACCCACTCGATCGACGAGGCGATCTTCCTGGCCGACCGCGTCGTGGTGATGACGGCGCGCCCAGGCACGGTGAAAGAGATCATCGACATCGACCTGCCGCGGCCGCGCGACGGCGACATCCGAGCCAGCGCTGAATTCAACACCTATCGCGCCCGCGTCTGGGATGTGCTGCGCGACGAGGTCAACAAGGCGCAGAAGGACTGGACCCTGTCGCCAGCCTTCAGTCACTGAGGAGCTGGACCCATGGCTTATCTGACCGAGAAGTTTGGCACTGCCGGAGCCCTTGATCTGTTTGCCGGAGCTGGCGAAACGGTGGCCGCCGCGAGAGTCCCCGCCATCAAGGCTCACAGCGCCAAAGCCCGGCGCAAGAAAGCGAGCCACGGCACCTTTGTCTACGGCCTGCCGCTGCTCGGCCTGTTCTTCCTGCTGTGGGAGATCGCGCCACGGCTTGGCTGGCTGAACCGCATCTTCTTTCCGCCGCTGAGCGAGGTGCTGGTCGCCTGGTGGGACCTGCTCGCCTCGGGGGTGCTGGTCGAGCATATCGGCATCAGCCTTCAGCGCGCGGCGATCGGCTTCGCGCTTGGTGTGGTGGTCGCCATTCCGCTCGGCCTGTTGATGGGGCGCTATTCGCTGTTCGAGAAGGTCAGCGATCTCCTGGTGCAGACGCTGCGCAACACCTCGCAATTCGCGCTGCTGCCGGTGTTCATTCTCTTGCTCGGCATTGGCGAGGAATCGAAGGTCGCAATCACCTTCTACTCCTCGGTTTTCTTTCTCCTCGTCAACACGATCAGCGGCGTCAAGTCGGTCGATCCGCTGCTGATCAAGGCGGCGCGCTCGATGGGTACATCCGATTTCGATCTGTTCCGGAAGGTCATCCTGCCGGCCAGCATCCCATCGATCGTCGCCGGCGCGCGGCTGGCGGTGAAATCCTCGCTGTTCGCGGTGATCGGCGCGGAGATGCTGGCGGCCAAATCCGGTCTCGGTTTCCTCATCCAGAACTCACAGCTGATGATGGAAACGGCCGACATGTACGCCGGCATCCTGACCCTCACCGTCATCGGCCTGACCGTCAACTATCTGCTCGTCTGGTTCGAACGTTGGGCGACCGCCTGGAAGAGCCAGTCCGAGACTTCGCTCATTTAAGCCTCTCATTCATCCCAATCAGGAAGGATTTTTCCATGTCCAGCATCTCGTTCGATGGATTTCGCAGGCTGCTCCTGAAGGGCGCCATTGCCGTCGCCATCGGCCTTGGCGGTATGCCTGCCTTTGCGCAGGACAAGCCAGATGTCATCCGCATCGGCAGCACGGCGCCCGGACACCTCAAGTTCATTCTCGCCCAGAAGGACGGCTGGTGGGAGAAGGAATTCGCCAAGGACGGCATCAAGGTCGAGCTGGTGACCTTCAATGGCGGCTCGGAGGCGACGACGGCGCTGGCCACCGGCGCGATCGAGTTCACCTACACCGGCAACAATCCGGCGCTGCGCGTCGCGGCGTCCGGTGCCGACGTCAAGCTGATCGGCGTGTCGAGCTACGTGAAGGCAGGCGGCTCTTACATCATCGTCAAAGCCGACTCGCCGCTGAAGACGCTGCAGGATCTCAAGGGCAAGAAGGTCGCCTATCTCACCGGCACGGTGCGGCATTCGAATTTCAGCAAGGCACTGAACAGCGTCGGCCTGAGCACGAATGATGTCGAAGGGTTGAACCTGCCTTTCGAGGCGTCCGGTCCGGCGCTACTGCGCGGCGACATCGACGCCATCGTCGAGACGGATTCGACGGCGGCCAAGCTGGTCGACACCGGCGAGGCGCGCGTACTGTTCGACACCGGCACGCATCCGGAATGGAGCGTGCCGAACGTCATCTCGGTCAACGGCGCCTTCGCGGCAAAGTACCCCGATCTGGTCAAGCGGCTGCTCAAGGTCGATATCCAGGTTTCGCGCTGGGCCGACGCGCACCCCGACACGACGATCAAGACCTTTGTCGAGGCGACCAAGTCGTCGGAAAAATCCGTCCGCAAGACCTATGCCGACGGCGTGTTCCACCAGGACCCGAAGCTCACCGACGATGCGATCGCCGCCTTGCAGGGCGAGGAGAAGTTCATGGCGAGCGCCGGGCTCCTGAAGGGTTCGATCGACTACGGCAAATGGGTGGACAAGAGCTTTGTCGATGCCGCTGGCGCGGAAATCGCCGCCGTCCAGTAGACCGGAAACATCGAGCGGGGCGGCGCCCTGTAGCGCCGCGCCCCCCCTCGCTTTCTCCGTCAGATCTCCGGGATGTTCTCTTTGAAGATCACCTGCAGCCTCGGCTGGTGCAGTTCATAGGGCAATCCCCTGACCGCATGGGTCAGAGTGTTGAGCGCTTCGCGGGCTTCGACTCGCGGATTCTGGTCGATGACCGCGTCGAGCGTGCCGTCGAGCAGAAGGTCCTTGGTGCCGTCCGTCACCTCATGGCCGAGGAAGACCATGGACTGAGCTCGGCCGCGTTCCTTGAGTGCGCGGGCGATGCCGGTGTTGCCGGCGCCGACATTGTAGATCGAGGCAAGGTCGGGGTGCCGCTCCAGCAGGGCGGACGCTTCCGAATAGGCCTTTTCGCGGTCGTCGAGCATTTCGCGCATCTCGACGATCTGCAGATTGGGCGATTCCTCCGCCAGGATATGGCGGAACCCCATCTCGCGTTCCTCATGGCCGCGATAGGACAGCGAGCCGGCGAACAGCGCCACCTTGCCAGGACGCCCTGATCCCATGAAACGGTTGAGCAGATAGCCGGCCAGCCGCCCGGCGGCGCGATTGTCGATGCCGATATAGGCGACCCTCGGCACATGCAGGATGTCGGAGGCGATGGTGACCACCTTGATGTCGTTGGCCGATAGCGAGCGGATCGCTTCGCGCACCGTCGGATGGTCGAGCGCGATGACGCCGACGCCTTGCGTCTGTCCGCGCAGTTCCTGCAGCAGGCGGGCGAGACCGTCCGGATTGAAACCTTCGATGGTGGCGATATGCACATCGAGGTCGGGCCGTGACTGCGCCTGCGCCTCGATCTGGCGGTGCAGCATCTTGATGAAGGAATTGGTGCCGGCGGGCAGCGCGAAATCGAGCCGGATGACATCACCGGGCAATGGCCGCGGCGGTGCCCCGTTCGGGCTTTCGGCGATGTAGCCGAGCCGCTGCGCCATTTCCAGCACGATTTCACGCGTGCGCGCACGCACGCCGGGGCGATTGTTGAGCACTCGGTCGACCGTGGCGGCCGAGACCCCGGCTTCCCGGGCTATGTCAGTCAGGGTGGACCGCACCGTCTTTCATCTCCTGCCTGCGTCGGATCGGCGGGCGACGGCTTTCCCGCCATCCGCGATTCTGATGGGAAATGATGTATCCGCCCTTGGCCGATGTGCAAGCCGCCGGGCTAAATCAAATGATCCAGCAGGACTGTTCTGGACCGGGAAGAGGCGTTTCCCATCAAATCGAGGCATCAGGAGTGATGTGTTGATCTCGGGTTTATGCATTTCCTCGCCCTATTTGCCATGTTGTGAGGTATTTTGATTATTTATGATGTTGACAGCCTTCCCGTGCTGCCGTCAATATCCCTCATAGGGTCGTGGAGGAAACGTGACCCTGAGGGAGGAGTTTCAATGTCTGACTTGATCCGCATCTCGCGGCGCCGCCTGCTGGCGTCCGGAGGAAAGGCGGCCGTGATCATGGCCGCCACTGGCATTGCGCCGCAATTCATTCGTCCCGGCCGAGCCTATGCGGCCGACGCGCTGGCGCCAGGCATGATCGGCGGCCCGACGGGCTTCGATGGTGCCGAGCGTTATCAGTATGGCGCCGACACGCCGGAAGGCCGCGCCATCGAAGCGGCCAAGGCGCTGAAGGGCGCCGGCAAAGCGCCGGCCAAGATCGTGCTCGGCCTGTCGGATGGCTCGATCGGCCAGCTCACACAGCCGTTCCCGGCCGGCGCGCCGTCGATCAAGGACCTGTGGGAAAAGGAGACCGGCATCCCGATTGAAATCGTCGGTCTGCCGAACGGCCAGGAATTCACCAAGACGATGCAGGACATCTCCACCAAGGGTGGGGCCTACGACATCTACTCGACCGAGTGGAACCGTCTCGGCGATCTCGCCGAAACCGGCGGCATCGCCAAGCTCGACGACTTCGTCGCGCAGTACAAGCCCGAATGGGACGATCCGGCGACCGGCTATGTCAACGGCGCCAAGGGCGTGTCTCTGCTCAACAAATATCGCGGCTCCAACTATGGCGTATCGCTGGACGGCGACTTCCAGACCTGGGTTTACCGCAGCGATCTGTTCGGCGACGAAGCCGAGAAGAAAGCCTTCAAGGACAAATACGGCTACGATCTGGCGCCGCCGAAGACCTGGAAGCAGCACGGCGACATCGCTGCCTTCTTCCAACGCCCGGACAAGGGACTGTTCGGCTCGACCGACCTGCGCAACCAGGGCTGGGGCTACACCAACTGGTATCAGCGCTATGTCTCGATGGCCTCGCCAAACCAGTTCCTGTTTGGCGATGACGGCAAGCCGATGATCAATTCGGAACAAGGCATCGCGGCGACCAACGAATATGTCGCTTCGCTCGCGCATCATTCGCCGGATGCGATCTCCTGGGGCTGGCCGGAGCAGTACGGCAATTTCGCCAAGGGCGGCGCGGCGATGACCTGCGCCTTCTCCAACCTGCCGAAATTCCTCGACAATGCCGGCAACAAGGACTCGGCTGTCACCGGCAAGATCGGCTCGATGCTGCCGCCCGGCCGTGAGATCGACGGCAAGCTGATCAGCCGTTCCGTGCTGTGGTTCTCGCTGACTGGCATGGTCTCGGCGCAGTCGAAAAACCAGGAAGTCGCCTACCTCCTGCTGCAATGGCTCGGTTCCGCCCGAATCTACGCATGGATGAGCGCCAACCCCGGTGGTTACCTAGACCCGTTCCGGCTCTCCGATTTCTCCGATCCGCTGGTGCGCCAGACCTATCATGCCTACCACATGGACGTGGTGCGCGAGACGGTGGCACGCACGGTACCGACCATCAACTATCCCGGCGCCACCGCCTTCCACAATGCGCTCGACGAGAACCTGATGGCGGCGCTGACCAAGGCCAAGACATCAGAGCAGGCGATGGCCGACACCGAGACCGAGTGGAAGAAGATCGCCCGGCGCACCGGCGAGGACAAATTGCTCGAAGCCATCAAGACCAACAAGGAGGCGTGGCCGACAGTTCTCGATCCAATCGTCTGATCCTTCTCCCTGGATCACATCAAAGGAGGGGAGGAGCCTGCTTCTCCCCTCCGCCCACAACGCCACCAGCAAAGCCGCCAGATGAAGCGTTCCATTCCTTTCGAGATCTTCCGCTACGCCGCGATCTTCGCGGCCATGGCGGTGACGCTGGTGCCGATCCTGTGGATGGTGTCGATGGCGTTCAAGCCGATCGCCGAATGGTCGGCGACCGGTGCCGACCTGACATGGTGGCCGAAGAACCCGACGCTCAGCAATTTCCGTTTCGTGTTCGGCGAGTCGACCAACAATCTGATCGTCGCGCTCGACCACACGGCGCTGAAGCCGATCCTCTCATCGCTGCTGTCGGCGGTTTTCGGCACGGTGATAGCCATGTCGGCGGGCACTGCCGCCGCTTATGGACTGTCGCGTTTCGGCTCCGGCCAGAACCTGCCGCTGGCGTTGATCCAGCTCAGGCTGTTTCCGCCGATGGCGGTCATGATCCCGGTGATGATCATGTGGGCCTTTCTCAACTTCACCGACAGCTGGTGGGGGCTGGCGCTGATCTACGGCATCGTCACCTTGCCCTTCGCCTTCTGGCTGATGAAGACTTTCTTTGACGACATGCCGCGCGAGATCGAGGAGGCGGCGCTTGTCGAAGGCTGTTCGCGGCTGCGCGTCTTCACCCGCATCACGCTGCCGATGATGCGCGCGCCACTGGCCAGTGCCGCGCTCTTCGTCTTCATCCTCAACTGGTCGGACTATCTGATCGCGCTGCTTCTGACGACGCGCGAATGGGTGACGATCCCGGTCTACATGGCTTCATTGTCTTCTTCGATGACCGGGCAGCTCTATGGCGCCAAGGCAGCGCTCGGCCTGATCGCTGCCGTGCCGCCGGTCATCATGGGCATCGCCATCCAGCGCCATCTGGTGCGTGGGCTGACTTTCGGGGCGCTCAAGCAATGAGCGCGGTGACTGCCATGATTTTGAAGGACGAAATGAAGACCGTCGGTGCAAGGCCGGTTTCGCACGACGAGGGTGCAAGGCTGGGTTTCCGCCTAACGCTGCCGGCGCAGATACTGGTGCTGTTCATCTCGGCCTTTCCGCTGTTGATGCAGCTTTACATCAGCGTCACCGACTGGTCGCCGCTGTCGGGCCTTGGCTGGTGGAACGCCTGGTCGCTGTGGAACAGCTTTGCCAACTACACCGACCTTGCCGCCGATGCGCGCTTCTGGAGCGCGCTGAAGCGCACCGCCATCGTCATGATCGTCTGCGTGCCGGCGGAGTTCCTGCTGGGGCTGGCGCTGGCGACGTTGTTTGCCGACGATTTTCCGGGCAAGCGGGTGTTCTACTCGATCCTGCTGATGCCGATGATGGTGGTGCCGGCGGTGGCGGGCTACATGTTCTTCATGCTGTTCCAGTCGGGCGGCCCGGTGAACGACATATTGTCAGCGCTCATCGGTTCTCCCGTCACCATCGCCTGGCTGTCGGATCCGACCTTGGCGCTGATCGCGGTCATGGTCGCCGACATCTGGCAGTGGACGCCGCTGATGTTCCTCATCCTGCTCGCCGGCCTGGTCGGCGTGCCGGAGGACCAGATCAAGGCCGCGACGCTGCTCGGCGCCAATCCGTGGCAGCGCTTCGTCACCATCGTGCTGCCGAAGATGAAGATCATCATCATCATCGCACTGGCGATCAGGGTGATCGAGAACTTCAAGATATTCGACACGCTCTACATCATGACCGGCGGTGGTCCCGGCGTCGCCACCGAGACCATCTCCGTCTACATCTACAAGCTCACCACGCAGGACCTGATCTGGGGCTATGTGGCGGCGATCGCGCTGGCCATCTTGATCGTGCTCTCGATCGTCGCGGTGTTCGCCATGAAGCGCATGGCGCGGGCACGCGAGGTGTCGGCATGAGCGCGATCCACCTGCAGAACCTGGTCAAGAAATTCGGCGACTTCACCGCGCTGAAGACCATGGACCTGGCAATTGCCGACGGCGAGTTCATGGCGCTGCTCGGGCCGTCGGGCTGCGGCAAGTCGACGACGATGAACATGATCGCCGGCATGGAGGAACCGACCGGCGGCAAGATCCTGTTTGGCGAGCGCGACATGGCAGGCGTGCCGATGGGGCGGCGCGGCGTCGGCTTCGTGTTCCAGAATTATGCCATCTTCACCCATATGACGGTGCGCCAGAACCTCGCCTACGGGCCGAAGATGCACGGCACAGCGAAAGCCGAGATCGACCGCCGTGTCGGTGCGATCGCCGAAATGCTGCAGCTGACGCCGCTGCTCGACCGAAAGGCCGACCGGCTGTCGGTCAACATCTTGCAGCGGGTAGCGATCGGCCGCTCGGCGATCATGGAGCCGGCGATCTTCCTGCTCGACGAGCCGCTGTCCAATGTCGACGCCGCTTTCCGGGCGGTCATGCGCACCGAGCTGAAGCAGCTGCAGCGCCAGTTCCGCCAGACCATGGTCTACGTCACCCACGACCAGCTCGAGGCGATGACCATGGCCGACCGCATCGCGGTCATGGATCATGGCGTGCTGCAGCAGGTCGGCACGCCGCTCGAGGTCTACAACGATCCGGCCAATGTCTTCGTCGCCCGCTTCATCGGCGCGCCGGGCATGAACCTGCTCAAGGGCAGGCCGGCGGAGAGCGACCGTGGGCTGGTCATCGATCTCGGACCGTTGGGCATCACGCCGCCGCTGCCGGGCGAACTCGCGGCGGCCATGCGCGCCGCGCGCGGCGAGGTGCTTTACGGATTCCGGCCGGAGCAGGCGACGCTGGTGCAGAATGGGCAGGGTCTCGCCATGCAGGTCACCTTCGTCGAACGGATCGGCGCGCGCACCATCGTTCATCTCGGCCAGGGCGAGGCTGCTGTGAAGACGGTGTTCGACAATGATGTTGGACTGGCGATCGGCGACATCGCCATCGTCGCACCCACAGTGTCGTCGGTGCGTGTCTTCGACGCCGCCAGCGGCCTTGCGATCAAGGCAGGTTGAGATGGCCGATATCGTCTTTCGCAATGTGACCAAGCGCTACGGCAATATGCTCGCCGTCGACGACGCTTCATTCACGGTCAACGACAATGAGTTCTTCTGCTTCTTCGGGCCGCCGCTGTCGGGCAAGTCGACCATCCTGCGTCTGGTGCTAGGGCTGGAGACGCCAGACTCGGGAGAAATCCTGATCGGCGGCAGACCGGTCAACACTGTGTCGCCGGCCGAGCGAAACGTGGCGATGGTGTTCCAGAACCTGGCGCTGTTCCCGCATATGAGTGCGCTCGACAATGTCCGCTTCCCCCTGGTCGAACGCCGGGTCGCCGAGGTCGACATCAAAAGGCGGGTCGCCGACGTCGCGGCGAAGCTGCATATCGGCCATATCCTGCACAAGCCGCCGGGACAGCTCTCGGGCGGCGAACGGCAACGCGTCGCGATTGCGCGTGCGCTGGTGCGCGATCCCAACGCCTATCTGATGGACGATCCGATCTCGGCGCTCGACGCCAGGCTGCGCGAGGAAACGCGCGTCGAGCTGAAGCGCATCCAGCGCGAACTCGGCAAGACGCTGATCTATGTCACGCATGATCAGGAAGAGGCGATGTCGGTTGCCGATCGCATTGCCATCCTGGAGGATGGCAAGATCCGACAGATCGGTGCGCCGGCCGAGATTTACGATCGTCCGGCCAGCACCTATGTGGCGCGGCTGCTCGGCTCGCCGATGATGAACATTCTGAAATCGGCGCGCGGCGAGGGCGGTGTCGAGGCGGCTGATGGGACGATCCGCATTGCCGACAAGGCGGCTCCCACTGATGCCGTCGAGATCGGGCTGAGGCCGGAAGACATCAAGGTCAGACCGTGGCCCATCGAGGGAAAAGAGGGCGAGGTCCTAGGCCGCCCGGCGCGGGTGTTCGAGGTCGAGCCGCTTGGCGGCTTCACCGTGGTAACACTCGCTGCCGGGCAGGCGCGGCTGAAGGCGTTGCTGCGCGGCCAGCCCGACATCCGGCCGGACGCGATGGTGGCGATATCCTGCGAGCCGGCCCGCGTGCATTATTTCGGACAGAGCGGGGGAGCGCTGGCACGATGACGGCGGCCGCAAGAAACGAGTTTCGGGAGGATCAGATGGCACACAGGGGCTTCGAGCCGGACGTGAAGGTCCGCACCAAGGAATACAGGATCGGCTGCGTAGGCGCCGGCATGATCATGGCCGAGTGCCATCTCGCTGCCTACAAGGAAGCTGGATTCCCGATGGTGGCGATCGCCTCGCGCACCAAAGCCAGTGCCGAAAAAGTGGCGACACGCTGGGCCATCCCGACCGTGCACGACACACCGGAACAGTTGATAGAGGATGCAAATGTCGAGATCATCGACCTTGCCTTTCCGCCCGACCAGCAGCCGGCACTGATCCGGCACGCACTGAAGCAGAAGCACATCAAGGCGATCCTGGCGCAGAAGCCATTGGCGCTGTCGCTCGAGGAGGCGGTCAAGCTGCGCGACGACGCGGCGAAAGCCGGCAAGATCCTCTCGGTCAACCAGAACATGCGCTACGACCAGTCGATGCGCGTGCTGAAGCAGATCATCGACAGCGGCGCGCTGGGCGACATCGTCTTCGCGCAGATCGACATGCATGCCATCCCGCACTGGCAGAGCTTCCTCGAGGATTACGATCGGCTGACGCTCGCCAATATGAGCGTGCACCATCTCGACGTGCTGCGCTTCCTGTTCGGCGACCCGGATGAGATCACCACGCTGACGCGCAAGGATCCGCGCACGAAATTCGACCATTCGGACGGCATTACCGTCTCGACGTTGCGCTTCCCGTCCGGCGCGCTCGCCGTGTCGCTGGAGGATGTCTGGTCCGGCCCGCGCCAGGATGGCTACAAGGACGACCAGCATATCAACTGGCGCGTCGACGGCACCAAGGGCGTCGCCAAGGGCACCATCGGCTGGCCGACGGGAGCGGCCTCGACACTGACCTATGCCTCGACCGAGACCACCGGCGGCGAATGGATCAGCCCGAGCTGGGACACGATGTGGTTCCCGCATGCCTTTATCGGCGTGATGGAACAGCTCCAGCACGCGGTGAAGACCGGCACGCCGCCGGCGCTGTCGGTCGCCGACAACGTCAAGACCATGGCGCTGGTCGAGGCGGGCTACCGCTCGATCGACGAAGGCCGCACGGTCAAGCTTTCCGAAATCGCCACCTGATCACCGCAACTGAAACACCAGACAACTTAATCGCTTACAGGGAGGAATTCACATCATGATGCAGGCAGGTATTTTCACGGGCTATTTCCCGTACGGTCTCGAAGAGACGGCGAAGAAAATCCGCGGGCTGGGTTTCAACACGGTGCAGCTCGACCTCCACTTCAAGGATGTCGACCTGTCGGCCGGACAGATCACCAGGGACAAGGCGAAGACGGTACGCGACGTCTTCCGCGACCACAATCTGCCGGTCTGCTGCGTGTCGGGCTACACCAACATCATCCACCCGGACAAGGCGGAGCGCGACAAGCGCGTTGGCTATCTCAAGGAGATCATCCGCAACGCTCGCCATTTCGGCTCGCCTTACGTGATCTCGGAAACCGGCACCTACAACACCGAGTCCGACTGGGTGCATCACCCCAAGAACAAGACCGAGGAAGGCTTCGAGGAATGCCGCAAGGTGATCGCTGATCTTGCCCAGACGGCCTATGACCATGGCGCGGTCTTCCTGCTCGAAACCTATGTCAACAACGTCGTCGGTTCGGTCGAGGAGACGGTGAAGATGTTCGCGCAGGTCGACCATCCCGGCCTCGGCCTCTTGATGGACCCGACCAACTATTTCGAGACGCACAACATCGACAGGATGGACCAGATCCTGAACCAGGTGTTCGACACGCTTACCGACAAGATCAAGATTGCCCACGCCAAGGACGTCAAGCGTTCGGGCGGCGACAAGTCCGAGAAGCACGCCGATATTGGCGACGAGGACGCGCTGGAAAGCCACACGTTCCGTGGCGTCGGTGAGATCGAGTTGCCGGCCCCTGGCCTCGGTTCGCTGAACTACGACCTCTATCTCCAGCGGCTGGCGGAAAAGCATCCGAACATCCCTGTCATCATCGAGCATCTCTCGGAAGACGACGTGCCGCGCGCCAAAAAATTCCTCGACGGGAAGTTCCGCGCCAACGGTCTGTGAGAGGTGGTTAGCGCAGCCGATTGAGGGGACGACAGTGCAGTGAATGAAGCGGCCGTGACATGGTAGAACTCTACGGCAAGACGCTTTCGCGCCGGCAGGTATCGGAACGTTCGGGCATGCTGTCGCAATTTGCCGGCGTGCGGCTGATGACGCTTGGCGACGGTGTGGAACGCGGCATCCGCATGCTGGAGTTCCGCACCGGCTCCGGCCTGCGTTTCACCGCGCTGGTCGACCGGGCGCTCGATATCGCCGACTGCGACTATAGGGGACAGGCGATCGGCTGGCATTCGCCGAGCGGCTTTCGTCATCCCGGCCTGCACGACTATGAAGGGGAAGGGGGGCTCTCCTGGGCGCGCTCTTTTTCCGGGCTGCTCGTCACCTGCGGCCTCGACCACATATTGGGCCGGGAAGAAGTGCCGGTCGATAGCTACAATTATCCGGGCAGGAAGACCGTGGTGCATTCGCTGCACGGCCGCGTCGGCACCATTCCGGCACGGCTGACCGGTTATGGCGAGACTTGGGATGGCGACCGCTGCGTGCTGTGGGCTGAAGGCATCGTTCAGCAATCGGCGGTGTTCGGCGAGGATCTGCATCTGTTGCGCCGCATCGAGGCCGATGTCGGCGGCAACGAGATCCGGCTGTCGGACCGCGTCGTCAATCACGGCTTCAACCGTACGCCGCACATGTATTTCTACCACGTCAATGTCAGTCATCCCTTGCTCGACGAGGGTGCGCGCTATCTGGCGCCGATCCGCGACGTCGTCTGGGCCGGCCATGCCGGCGAGCGCTACGAGGCGCAGAAGGTCGGCTACCGCACCGTGCCGGCGCCGCGACTGGGTTTCAGCGAACAGGTCTGGCAGCACGACATGGCGGCGGACGGCAATGGCGAGGTGCCAGTGGCTGTTGTCAACGACCGTCTTGGACTTGGCTTCGAGGTGGTGACCCGCAAGGAGCAGCTGCCTTGCGCCTATGAATGGCAGAATTTCCAGGCGGGGCAGTATGCGTTGGGCATCGAGCCCTCGACACACCATGTGCTCGGCAATCTCGCGGCGCGTGAACGTGGCGAGATGATCTGGCTGGAGCATGGCGAAAGCCGTTCTTACGACGCGGTGTTCCGAGTGCTCGACGGCGCCGGCGAGATCGCCGCGACGGAAGAGAGGATCGCTTCGATCGCCAGGCAACCGCAACAGGATTATCCTGCGCCGTCGGGAAATTTTCCGGGATTGGCGGACAGGGCATGATGCGAAATGAATGCTCCGGCTGGCGGGCCGGAAATCGGAGGTCGATGTGATGGAGAAGAAGCGCGACTACAGCCTGGTCGGCGAAAGCACTCGGCTTGCGATCGAGACCGGTTTGGCTTCTGCCGAGTGGTATCACACCGACGTGCCGCGCAAGGCGATGAAGGAGCTGATGCAACGCTCCGACGGACCGGCGATCCGCGACACGATTATCTGGATATTGGCCATACTCGGCTCCGCAGCCGGGATCATCTGGTTGTGGGACACATGGTGGGTGGTGCCGTTCCTGCTCGTCTATGGCGTGCTTTACGGCTCCTCCAGCGACTCGCGCTGGCACGAATGCGGCCACGGCACCGCCTTCCGCACGCGCTGGATGAACGATGTCGTCTACCAGATCGCCAGCTTCATGTTGATGCGCAATCCGGTGACATGGCGCTGGAGCCATGCCCGTCACCACACCGACACGATCATCGTGGGCCGAGATGCCGAGATCGCGGTGATGCGTCCGCCGGACCTGTTGCGCGCCGCACTCGCCTTCACCGGCCTTCTCGATTTCCGCTATTCGCTGCCGACACTGGTGCGCAATGCGTTCGGCAGCATCTCACCCGACGAAAAGAGTTTTATCCCGGAGATGGAGCTGCACAAGGTGGTCACCGCCGCGCGGTGGCATCTCGCCATCTATGTCGCGGCGATCGCGCTGGCACTTTATCTCTGGTCGTTCCTGCCGCTGGTGCTGATCGGCTTGCCGCGCCTCTACGGCAGCTGGCACATGGTACTGACCGGCCTGCTGCAGCATATCGGGCTGGCCGATAATGTCACCGACCACCGGCTGAACACGCGCACCGTCTACATGAATCCGATCAGCCGCTTCATTTACTGGAACATGAACTACCATGTCGAACATCACATGTTTCCGATGGTGCCCTATCACGCGCTGCCGAGGCTGCATGAGCTGATCAAGCACGATCTTCCGGAGCCCAATCCATCGATGTGGCATGCCTATCGCGAGGTCTGGCCGGTGCTGATCAGGCAGCTCCAGTACGAGGATTATTTCCTCAAGCGCGAGCTGCCGCCGACGGCGCGACCGTACCGCGAGGAATTCCATGCGCTGACCGTTCCGGCTGCAGCGGAATAGAATTGCAGGAGGCAGAGATGGCTGATTGGGTGGAAGCGTGCGCCGTCGATGATGTCGAGGAAGAGGATGTCATCCGCTTCGATCACAGCGGCCGCACCTTTGCCATCTATCGCAGCCCGGATGACGAGTTCTTTGCCACCGACGGCTACTGCACGCATGAGAAGGCGCATCTGGCCGATGGGCTGGTGATGGACGACATCATCGAATGTCCCAAGCACAATGGGCGCTTCAACTACAAGACAGGTGTCGCCCGGGGCGCGCCGGTATGCATCAATCTTAAGACCTATCCGGTCAAGGTCGAGGCTGGCAAAGTGATGATCGAGATCGGCTGACCTGCCGCAGCATATAACAAGAGGGGAACCCTTTCGATGAGCCGAAAAAGACCGACCGTCGCCGACCTGCGCGCCATGAAGGGCAAACGCCAGCTGACCATGCTGCGTGTGCTGACGATGGACGAGGCAGAGGCGGCCGAGCGGGCAGGGGTCGACATCGTTTCGGTACCGCCCGAACTGGTGCTCAACCCGCAATACCGCGACGCGGCGCCCAGCCTGTTCACCATGCCGGGCGACAATTTCTACGAGATCGGCACATCAGACGATTTCCTGCGCTGGGCCTTCCGGCTCTACAAGGCCGGCGCCGACGCGGTCTATTGCAGCGCCGGTTACGCCACGATCAAGCGGATGGCGGACGATGCCATTCCGGTCATCGGCCATGTCGGCCTCATTCCTTCCCGCGCGACCTGGACCGGCGGCTTCAAGGCGGTCGGCAAGACGGCCGACACCGCCATGGAGATATTCGCGGCTGTCAAGCAGCTGGAGGCCGCCGGCGCCATCGGCGCCGAAATCGAGGTGGTGCCGGTCGAGGTGGCGAAAGCGATCTCGGAGCGCACGTCGCTGATCATGCTGTCGATGGGGGCGGGCACAGGCTGCGACGCGCAATATCTGTTCGCCGACGACATCCTCGGCCAGAACAGGGGCCACATGCCCCGCCACTCCAAGGTCTATCGCAACTTCGCCGCCGAATATGACCGGCTGCAGGCCGAGCGCATCGCCGCGTTCTCGGAATACGTCGCCGACGTCAACAGCCTGGCCTATCCCGAGGACAGGCATGTCGTGCATATGGATCCGGGCGAACTACGCCTGTTCCTGGACAAGGTCGGCCGGGCTTAAGGCCGTCTGCCAATTTCCACCCGCGAGCACCGCGTAGAGCGCTTCGGCGTCGATGCCGAGCGGTCGGTCCTCCTTCAGCGTCGGGATCAGCTTGCGTATCGCCGCGTGAATAGCGGCGGTGCGTGGCGCAAGAGCGAGCCCTTCACGCAAGTCAACCGCCTGTGCCGCTGCTATCAATTCGAAGGCGATCAGCCGCCGCCATAGCGCGATCATCCCGGCGCATTTCGCAACCGCCAACGGCGTCTGCGTGGCGTGATCCTCTACGCCTTCCGACACTGGCAGGAAATCGAGCATGACCGGATTGGCCTTGTGGCGGATGGCGGCCAGGATCGATGTCGCCGTCTTCTGCAGCGGCACGAAGCCGGCCGAAGCGCCGCCGATCGGCGACAGATATTTCGGCAGTCCGTTGCGGCCCGAGCCGGTGAGCTGGATGAAGCGGGCGGCACTGGCGGCGGCACATTGAGCGATTGCCAGGCCGAGCGTCTCGAAAGCGAGCGAGAGTGCGGCGGTGTGGAAGTTGCCGGTCGACAGCACCAGCTCGTCGTCGCCCAGCACCAGCGGGTTGTCGGCGGCGGCGTTGAGCTCGATTTCGACGGCATGTCTCGCCTGACCGATCGCCTCGATCAGCGCGCCATGGATCGACGGCATGCAGCGGATCGACAGCGGGTCCTGCAAGGTGGTTGGCGCTGGCGCCTCGTCGCGGGCGAGCAGCTCATGCAGCGCCTTGGCGGCTTCCTGCTGGCCCACCGCCGGGCGTGCCATGTGCAGGCGCGGGTCGAGGATGGTGCGGTTGGCACCAAAACCTTCCATGGTCAGCGCGCCGGCCTGCTGCTGCTGGGCAAGCGCCGACAGCGCATCCGTCACCGCAAGCGCGCCGCTGCCGGCGGATACCGCCGAAGCGTTGATCAGCGACAGGCCGTCCTTCGGCGCCAGGCTGACGGGGGCGAGACGGGCCATCATCAGCGCCTTGGCCGCCGGCATGCGACGGCCCTGATAGTCTGCTTCACCTTCGCCGGTGAGCATACGGGCGAGTGTTGTCATCAGCACCAGATCACCGGCGCCGATCGAGCCGAGTGACGGCATGACAGGATGGACGCCGGCATTGAGCGCGTCGACCAGAGCGACGAAGACGGAAGGCGAAAGGCCGGAGCCTCCGGCTGACAGCATTGCTGCGCGGGCAAGCATGGTTGCCCGCACGGCTTCGACCGGCAGCGCTTCGCCGACCGCGCCGCTGCGTCCCTCCAGCAATTGGCGCTGGAAGGCGCCGGCGTCGCCCTCGACCGCGGTGCCGAGATTGGCGCCGAGGCCGGTGTTTAGACCATAGATCTGCTGGCCGGATGCGGCGGCCTGGTCGAGCACTTTTCGCGCCTTCTCCAGCCTGCCGATGACATCGGGTCCGATCTCCACCTTGCGTGCATCGCGGGCGACCGCAGCGACATCGCCGACGCTGACACCAGCTCCGGTGAGGACGAGCGCGCTCATGCGAAGCGCAGCCTCTGGCCGATGCCTTGCACTTGCGCCTTGGCCAGCATCGCCTTGCCGAGCGCGATGTCGGACAGCGACAGGCCGCGGTGCCAGAACAGGATCGTTTCGTTGTCGCTTTCGCGCCCGGCCTTGAGACCGGCGGCAATCTGGCCGAGTTCGGCATGCAGCGTCTTCTCGCTCAGCCGCCCGGTCTCGACATGGGCGCGCAGCGAGCCGAACTTGCCGCCCTTGCACTGGCCCCAATCGTCAACGACCATCTTCTGCATGATGTCGGTCAGCGAGAGTTCAACCGCGCTCATCGTGCCGTAGGGCACCACCAGCGCGCCGGGCTTGATCCATTCGGTTTTCAACAATGGTTGCGGCTCCGGCAGCCGCGATGCCTCGACGACGATGTCGGCGCCCTCGATGCAGCTCTTCCAGTCGGCCACCGCCGAAACCTTCTTGCCGAGATCGGCGGAGAGTTTGGCGGCAAAGCCGTCGCGGCTTTCCGGCCGGCGCGAATGGACGCGGATCTCTTCGAAGTCGAAGAGATGGTCGAGCAGGCGCACGTTCCAGTAGGCGGTGCCACGCGCACCGATATGCGCCAGCACCTTGGAATTCTTGCGCGCCAGATGCTTGGCGCCGATGGCGGTGACGGCGCCGGTGCGCATGTCGGTGATGACGGTGGCGTCGAGGATGGCGCGCGGTGTGCCTGTGCGCGGATCGAACAGATTGAGGATACCGAATTCGGAAGGGAGCCCGTGCAGGTAATTGTCGACATAATCGCCGACGATTTTGACGCCGGCCGTGTCGAGCGGCGCGACGTAGCCGCGCAGGATGTTGAAATGACCGTGGAAGGACGGGTCCGGCTCAAGATGGACGCGCGGCTCGATCACCGTCTGGCCCTTGCCTTGCGCCACCAGGCCAGCCTCGACGGCGGCAATGATTTCACCATCGGTCATGGCAAGTGCATCGATGTCGAGGGCGTTGAGGTAGTCGATGTAGATGGGCTTCATTTGACGCGCACACTTTCCTCGGCCACCCCGCTCATCCCATAGCAGGCCTCCGCGCGACACGAAAGTTTGTTGCCCTGTCTCTGGACGCGGCCGGCCAAATGCTGTTCAAACCGGTTCCGTCATGACTGCCATTCCCGAGACTGAAGCCTTACCCGAAACGGCCACCAATGCGCGGCGCGTGGCGCTGATCGTCGCCATCGCGTTCTTCATGCAGTTGCTGGATTCGACGATCATCTCGACCTCGCTGCCGCAGATGGGCGCGTCGTTCGGCGTGCCGGCAGTGGCGATGAGCATCGGCATCACCGTCTACATGCTGACCATGGCGGTGTTCGTGCCGCTGTCAGGCTGGCTCGCCGACCGGTTCGGCGCCCGCAACATCTTCCTGCTGGCGATCGTCCTGTTCACACTGGCTTCGCTTGCCTGCGGCTTCTCGCAAAACCTGGGCCAATTCGTCGCCGCGCGTGTCGTGCAGGGGCTGGGCAGCGCACTGATGACGCCGGTCGGACGCATTCTCGTCTTGCGCAACGCGTCGAAGTCCGAGCTGCTCAACGCCACGGCGCTGATCACCTGGCCGGCGCTGTTCGCGCCGGTGGTCGGGCCGGTGCTCGGCGGCTTCATCACCACCTATCTGTCCTGGCACTGGAATTTCTTCATCAACATCCCGCTCGGTGTGGTCGGGCTGGCGCTGGTCGCCCGCTTCATTCCGGGCGACCGCGAAGCAGACCCCAAACCGCTGGACTGGCCGGGCTTCGTGCTGACATCGGCCGGGCTCGCCTTGCTGCTCTACGGCCTCGAGCGCATCGCGCATCCGGAAGACGGTGTTCTGCCGACCGTAGCGCTGATCGCTGCCGGGATCGCCATCGGCTGGCTGGCGGTGCGGCATCTCAGACGCGCGCCGCATCCGCTGCTCGATCTCTCGTCGTTCAAGGTGCTGACCTTCGCTATCTCGACGCTTGCCGCCGGCACCATCTTCCGGGTGGCGATCAACGCAACGCCCTTCCTGCTGCCGTTGCTGTTCCAGGTCGGCTTCGGCCTCAGCCCCGTCGATGCCGGCATGATGATCCTGGCCTATTTCCTCGGCAATCTCGGCATGAAGACGGTGACGACGCCGACGCTGCGCCGCTTCGGTTTTCGGTCGGTGCTGGTCGTCAACGGCTTGATCGCCTCGGCGGCGATCATGGCCTGCGCTGCAATCTCGCCGCAGACGCCGCAAGCGCTGGTGGTGGCGCTGATGCTGATCGCCGGCCTGTCGCGCTCGATGCAGTTCACCGCGCTCAACACACTGGCCTTCGCCGATATCGATGCGGCGCAGCGCAGTTCGGCAGCAACGCTGTCCTCGATGCTGCAGCAAGTGGCGATGCTGTTCGGCGTCGCGGTGGCGGCCGCGATCCTCAATTTGTCGCAGATCGTCAGGGATCAGCCGGCGCTCGATCTTGTCGATTTTCGAATCGCCTTCCTGGCGATCGGTGCCATCGGGCTGGTGGCGGCGTTGCGTTTTCTCGCGCTGCCGCCGGGTGCGGGCGCCGAGGTTTCCGGCCACGCATCGGGGAATTGAGATCGATTTTTTGCGCCTGATGCGGAGATAAATTCCGCCTTGTGCCTTCGTCTTGAAGCGGACCTTTCACCGGCAGCCGCAATGGCGGAACCGATTGCCAAAAATGCAGAGTTTTCCATGCATTGCGCCAGCTTCGGCAATCGATGCGTCCACTCGGTGAATATCGCTGCCGGCCCGGGTTCTGAACGCGGATTCATTTGACGAACCGGCGCTGAGCCGATTAGCTTTCTTCCCAGGGATGGCAGCGCTGCCATCGGGGCAAACGCAGACATGAACACGATCGGCTGGCCGAGCTTCAGGAGCCTTAATCAGGAAGGCATTGTCTTTGCCATCGCCGTGGTGCTGTTCGTTGCCGCGGCAATAGGCCTGCCGGGCTTCATCGATCCCAACAACCTTGTCGCCATCATCCGCTCCGTGTCGGTGCTTGGCATATTGGCGCTTGGCATGGCCGTCGTCATCATCGGCCGCGGCATCGACCTCTCCGCCGTGGCGATCATGGCGATGTCGGTCGCCTGGTATCTGCAACTGCTGAATTCGGGCACGCCGGACGGGCTGGCCTTCGCCTATGTGCTGGCCGGTGTGCTGGCCATCGGCCTGCTCAACGGCTTTCTCGTCGCCTATGCCGATGTGCCGGCGATCTTCGTGACGCTGGCCACGGGCTCCTTCGTCTTCGGCTATGTGCGCTCGCAGCTGATCACGCAGGATGCCGTACCGGTGCCGCAGGGCCATTGGGTCGAGCTGCTCGGCGGCCTGCGCTTCCTCGATGTTCCTATCGAGGTGTTCGTCTTCGCCGGCCTGGCGTTCCTGTTCTTCCTGTTCCTACGCTACACCAAATGGGGCCGCTATATCTATTTCGCCGGCGACAATCCGGTAGCGGCGCGTAACATCGGCATTCCGGTGCGGCCGATGCTGGTGCTGCGCTATGTGCTTTCCGCCTTCGTGGCGCTGATCGCCGGCCTGCTGACGGCAGCCAGCCTGCATTCGATCAACACCCGCGTCGTCAATTCCACGCTGCTCTATGACATCGTGCTGGTGGCGGTGATCGGTGGCATCGGCCTTTCAGGTGGGCGAGGCGGGGTGCGAAATGTGCTGGTTGGTGCGGCGCTGATCGGCATCCTGCTCAACGCCATGACCATCATCGACATTCCGCTGCTCTACCAGAACCTGATCAAGGCGGCGATCCTGCTGGGGGCGATCATCGTCGACGGCATCATCAATCCACGCGACGAACAGACCGCACAGCAAGGCGACATTTAGAGCAGATGGGGTAGCCCATCTTGCTCGGGGTACCCGGTCCGATCCATCCCGACTGGCCGGCAATGAAAATCGAAACGAGAGGATCTGACATGAAATTCATCAGGACATTGATGGCAGCCGCCACGGCACTCGCTGTCACGGCCTTCGTGGCGCCCACGTTTGCCGCCGACGATCCCGGCCCGGCCGCCTACGCACAGGCGCTCAAGGGCAAGCGTGTCATGCTGGTGCCGCTGGCGATGGGCTTCGACCTGGCGCAGGGTTGGGCGCACTACCTGAAGACCGAAGTCGAGGCCTGGGGCGGCGTGTTCGAGACGCGCGATCCGAACTGGGTCGTCGATGCCGGCGCGCAGGCGATCACCGACGCCATCTCGTCGGACACCCGGCCTGACGTGCTGATCATCCATGCACCCGATCTCAACTCCTATTCCAAGCTGATGAAGAAGGCGCAGGCCGCCGGCACCTACGTCATCCTGGTCGACAATCCCGCCAACTTCCCGGCCGACGCCTTTATCGGCAGTGACTGGGACCGGCTTGGCCAGCTCGAGGCCGAAGCGGCGATCAAAGGCTGCGGCGAAAACTCGTCGAAGAAGATCGGCCTCGTGCAGGGCGACCAGGCGAACTCTTCCAGCCTCTATCAGTATGCCGGCATCATGAAGGTGCTGGATAAGCATCCTGACTTCAAGGTGGTGGCGAAGCCCGATTCCAACTGGGATGCGACGACCTCGCGCAACGTGACGACGACCATGCTGCAGCAGAACCCGGACATCTGCTCGATCATCGACTTCTGGGATGGGGACGCCACCGGCGCATCCGCCGCGATCCGCGACGCCAAGCTCGACGGCAAGGTGTTCTTGGTCACCACCGGCGGCGGCGAGAAGGCGGCCGACTGCGACAAGCTGCAGGACGGCACTTACGGCGCCGTGGTGATGACCGATCTTGCCCGGCAGTCGGGCGACATGAACGCCATCATCAAGTTCCTGCTGCAGAGCGGCCAGCCGGCCGGTACCTCGCACACCTACATCTACACGCTGGAGAAGGCGACGACCAAGGCCGACCTCAAGCCAGACAGCTGCTGGGACCTGAAGGCGCTGCAGGCGCAAGCGGCGGCGAAATAAGCCGATCCTCTCCAACACCGATCGATGAGGTGGCCGTATTGCCCGGCCACCTCTTTCTCTTGCAGCTCCAGATTTTTGCAGCCCCAGATTTTGCAGCAGTGACCTGATGTCCTTTCGCGAACGCCTCCAGTCCTGGCGGTACAATCTCGTGCCCGACCATGTCGTCGGCGAGATCCTGACCAAGCGCTGGACCGACAACGCCATTCCGTTCCTGGCGCTGGTGGCGACGCTGGCAACTTTCGGCTCGATCATTCCCGGCTTTTTCAAGCTGACCGCGCTGCAGGAATCGACCCGCCAGCTCGGCGAGTTCTCCATGGTGGTCACCGGCATGACGGTGGTGATGCTGGGCGGCGGCATCGACCTGTCGGTCGGCTCGATCTTCGCGCTTTCCTGCTTCTCCGCCGTTTATGTCTTCTTCATCCTCGAACAGTCGATCTGGCTGGCGCTGGCCGCATCGCTCGCCACCGGCCTCGTCTTCGGCGCCATCAACGGCTATCTCGTCGGCTACCTCAGGCTACGCGCCTTTCTCACCACGCTGGTCACCTTCATCTTCGGGCGGGCGCTGTTCGACATCCTGGTCACCACCTATGCCGCCGATGTGCAGCTCTCGACCGCCACTTCGGATGTGCTCGACTTCATCGGCGACAGCACCTTCTGGGGGCTGTCGGTCTCGGTCTGGCTGGCGATCATCCTGGCGATCGTCACCCATATCGCGCTGACGCGTTCGCGGCCGGGCTGGCATGTTCTGGCGGTCGGCGGTTCAAGGCGCTCGGCGCACAATGCCGGCATCCGCGTGCGCCGCACCGTGTTCATGACCTATGTCTTTTCGGGCTTCTGCGCCTCGATCGGCGGCTTCCTCATCGCCTGCCGCTTAAGCGGGGCAGGGCCGGGCACCGGCCTAAACCTCGAGATCATGGCACTGACGGCGGCGGTGGTCGGCGGCGTCAGCCTCGGCGGCGGGCGTGGCTCGGTGATCAAGGGGCTGATGGGCGCCATCATCGTCTTGACCATGACCAACGGGCTGATCCGGCTGGGCTACGGCACCGGCACCAACCAGATGGTGCTCGGCATCATGCTGGCGGTGGCGGTGACGATCGACATCCGCTGGCTGAAGAACCGCCACAAGGTGCTCAACGAGGTCTATGTCGCGCCGGTCTATCTGAAGATGGGCGAAACGCAGTCGGCCGCGCCCGGCTCCGGCACATCATACGAACTCGACAACAGGCTGTCGGGCGCCGACCATATCGGGCTTGGCGAGCTGGAAGGACCGGAGGACGTCATCCTCGATCGCGACGACAATCTCTATTGCGGGACGCGCCATGGCGAGATCGTCCGCTTCTTCGCGCCGGACTATGTCAGGTCAGAAGTCTTTGCCCACATCGGTGGCTTCCCGCTGGGTCTCGCCTTCGACAAATCGGGCAATCTGATCAGCTGCGTCGGCGCCATGGGGCTCTATTCGGTGTCGCCGGATCGGGAGGTCAAGAGACTGTCGGCCGAAACGTCGCGCTCCTGGACCTCGATCGTCGACGATGCGCGGCTGCGCGACCCGAACGACTGCGACATCGCGCCGGACGGGCGCATCTATTTCACCGATTCGACCAAGCGCTACGATGCCCATGATTGGGCGCTGGACTCGATCGAGAACCGCGCCACCGGCCGGCTGCTGGTCTACGACCCCAGGGATGGTTCGACGAAGACTTTGCTCGACGGCTACCGCTACACCAATGGTGTGTGCATGGCGCATGACGGCAAGTCGCTGTTCTTCGCCGAAAGCTGGGCCTGCCGCGTGCATCGCTACCGGCTGGAAGGGCCGAAGGCTGGTACCGCCGAATGCGTCATCCGCGACATGCCGGGCTACCCCGACAACATCAACCGCGCCTCGGACGGCAATTACTGGATGGCGTGGCTGGGCATGCGCACGCCGAGCTTCGACCTGTCGCTGCGCCACCCCGACATGCGCAAGCGCATGACGCGCCGCTTGCCGCAGGACGAATGGCTATTCCCCAACATCAACACCGGCGGCGTGGTGAAATTCAACGAGAAGGGCGGCATCGTCGAGGCGATGGGCGACCTCACCGGCGGCGCGCACCCGATGGTCACCTCGATGCGCGAGCACAAGGGCTTTCTGTTCGTTGGCGGTATCCTCAACAACCGCATCGGCCGCTACAAGATTGCTGGCGCCGACCCGAACTGGACCAGTCCCGCTTCCTATTGGGGGGCAAGGCCATGATCCTTGATCCCGTGCTCGACCTGTTTCGCGGCAAGGCCGTGACCATTCCGCCGCTCGACGGCGCCTTCCGCCCCAACACACGGCTGGACGATGCGCCGGCTTTCGCTGAGCTGACCGAGCCGGACAATCTGCTGGTTGCCGGTGAGAGGCTGCTGGCCTCCGGCGGCAACGCTGTCTATTCGCTTGCTGCTCGAACCGAGCCCAAGGTTGTCGAAACCTTTCCGTCTCCCGTCGCGGCGCTGGCGCTCTCGCCATCCGGCGAACTGACCGTGGGGCTGGAAAGCGGCAAGCTGCTGATATCAGGCAAGGAGGTTTCATTTCCTGATATCAACT
Organism: Mesorhizobium sp. M0621; assembly: GCF_040320745.1. Taxonomy (NCBI): domain Bacteria; kingdom Pseudomonadati; phylum Pseudomonadota; class Alphaproteobacteria; order Hyphomicrobiales; family Phyllobacteriaceae; genus Mesorhizobium; species Mesorhizobium sp. M0621. Next base: position 91,566 of record NZ_JAMYQF010000019.1, read on the forward strand.
GCATCACCGCACTTGCCTATTCGGATGACGGCACGCTGTGGTTGGCAAATGGCTCGGCCGAGCATGCGCCCTCGCAATGGGCCGCCGACCTGATGAGGAAGGGAGCGTCCGGTTCGCTTTGGAAGCGGGACGCGGCAGGTGGCGGCTTCCGCAAAGTGGCCGGCGACATCGCCTTCCCCTATGGGCTCTATCCCGTCGGCAGGAATGTTCTGGTTAGTGAAAGCTGGCGCCATCAACTTGTCCGCTTCGATGGCGCGACGGGAAACCGCTCGACGGTGTTGACGCATCTGCCAGGCTATCCCGCGCGGCTGTCGCCCTCCGCCGATGGTGGCGCCTGGCTGGCCCTGTTTGCACCGCGCAACAGGCTGATCGAGTTTGTGTTGCAGGAAACGCATTACCGCCATGACATGCTCGACCAAGTGCCGCCGGCCTACTGGATCGCGCCGGCGCTGGCTTCCAGCCGCAGCTTCCTCGAACCGCTGCAATGCGGCGGCATCCGCACCATGGGCATCCACAAGCCATGGTCGCCGAGCCGCTCCTATGGGCTTGTGGTCAAGCTCGACCAAAACTTGCAACCGCAATTCAGCCTGCACAGCCGCGCCAACGGCACGCGCCATGGCATCTGCAGCGTGGCGGAAAAGGATGGCCTTCTGTTCATCGCCTCCAGAGGCGGCGATTGCGTGTTGGCCATCGACCTCGCGTCGGGAGGTTTTTGATGGAGCCGATCGTTCGTCTGGAGAATGTCACCAAGAATTATCGCGGCGTGCCCGCGGTGAAGAACGTCAGCTTTGAGCTGCGCAAAGGAGAGATCCATGCGCTGCTCGGCGAGAACGGCGCGGGAAAATCGACGCTGACCAAGATCATTGCCGGTGTCGTCGACGCGACATCAGGCAAGATGTTCCACAAGGGCCAGGAGATCGCCTACGCCTCGCCGCATGCCGCCCTTGAAGCCGGCATCGCCATGGTGTTCCAGGAAACCAGCCTGGTGCCGTCGATGACGGTGGCGCAGAACCTTTATCTCGGCACCGAAAAGTTCCTCAACCGGTTGCGCGGCACCTATATTTCGGCCCAACAATTCCTGCAATCGCTGAACTTTCCGGTCGACCCGAACGCCATGGTGGCGACGCTGGGCGCGGCCAAGCGGCAGATGGTCGAGATCGCGCGCGCCGTCCACCACAATGCCGAGGTCATCATCTTCGACGAGCCGACGGCGACGCTGACGCCGGAGGAGAAGCGCCACTTCTTCGCGCTGATCCGCCGGCTGAAAGCGAACGGCGTGTCGATCGTCTTCATCAGCCACGCTCTGGAAGAGGCGCTGCTGATTGCCGACCGCATCACCATCCTGCGCGATGGCGAACTGGTGATCACCGACGACACATCGGCCTTCGACCGCGACAGGATCGTCGCCGCCATGGTCGGGCGCACTTTGTCGGGACAGATCTACCGCCAGCGCGACGAAGCCAAGCTGCGCAAGGCAGGCAAGAAAGTGCTGTCGGTGCAGGACATCTCGATGAGCAATGTCGTGCGCAACACGTCGTTTTCTATCTTCGAGGGGCAGATCACCGGCGTGTTCGGGCTGATCGGCTCCGGCCGCACCGAGACCTTCAAGATCGTTTCCGGCATCTACAAGCGCGATTTCCTGCGCGGCGGCGCCATCGAGCTGGACGACAGGCCGGTGCGCTATCTCGTGCCGAGCGAAGCGGTGGCCGACGGCATCGTCTATGTCACCGAGGACCGCAAGAGCGAAGGCATCTTCGAGACGATGGGCATTGCCGAGAACCTGTTCGGCGGGCTGCTGGCGGCGGGCCGCGAAAAAGCGTGGGTGATCAACGCGCAAGAGATGCGCGTGCTCTCGGCGGAATGGACGAAGACGCTGAATATCAAGGCGATCAACGACAATGCCCGCGTCGTCGAGCTGTCCGGCGGCAACCAGCAGAAGGTGGTGATCGGCAAGGGGCTGGTGCAGAAGCCGCGCATCGTCATCTTCGACGAGCCGACGCGCGGCGTTGATGTCGGCGCGATCGCCGAAATCCACCAGATCATCAACCGTCTGGCCGACGAGGGCCTCGCCGTCGTCGTCATCTCGTCCTACCTGCCGGAGATCATGAACCTGTCCGACCGTATTCTTGTCTGCAGGCAAGGGCGTATTGTGGAGGAGTTTTCGCCGGCGGAGGCAACGGAGGAGAAGATCATGTACGCGGCCGTGCATTAGGTTTCTGGCTGGTGCGTACGTCGATAATTGGCCAAAACGTCCATCCCTCGTCATCCACGGGCGAAGCAAGGAGCGTAGCGACGCGGCGCAGACCTGAGGATCCATGCCGGGACTCCGTAGCGCTGCCGCAGTGCAGAATTCCGCTCCGCTGCACTCTTCGGCAGAGGTCACGGAATGGATACCAGGTCTCCGCGACGGAGCTTCGCTCCTACTTCGCCTTAGGATGACGAGTTTAGGCTATTGCGCGCAAAAAACTGAGTCAAAGAGGCTGGTTAGCCACCTTTGCTCGAAACTCGATTTAATGTTCATCGATCGAAACGAAAGGATCACGCATGGCCACCACAAGACTCCTCAGCGATGCCGAGGTGGAGAAAATCCCGGCGGTGAAGGCCGTGTTCGACGATATACGCGCGACGCGCAAATCCGATTTCGTCAACAATTTCTGGCGCGGGTTGGCCAATGATCCCGCGGCGCTGAAGCGGATCTGGGAGCAGCTGAAGGTGGTAATGGTCGCCGACAGCGCCATCGATCCGCTGACCAAGGAGATGATCTACATCGCGGTATCGACCGCCAATGGCTGCTCGTACTGCGTTCACTCGCACACGGCGGCAGCGCGAGCCAAGGGTATGACCGATGCCCAGCATGGCGAACTGGTGTCGATCATCGGGCTCGCCGGCCAGACCAACCATCTGGTGACCGCGATGCAGATCCCGGTCGATCCGCAGTTCGAGGTGAAGTGAGGGGTGCCTATACCGGCCGGTAAACCTTCTCCGCCGTGTTCCAGAAAATATCAGCCTCCGCCGCCGCGCCATGCTTGGCCACTGCGGCGCGGTGCGCCTTGATCAGGTCGGTGTGGCTGGTCCATAGCTTCTCGATCGGGAAGTTCGAGCCGAACATCAGATGGTCAGCGCCCAGGATCTCGATCGCGTTGTCGACGATGTAGGCGATCAGCGCCGGGTCGTTGCGGTGGACGAAGGTGCCGAGCCCGGAGAGCTTGGCGTAGAGATTGGGTGCGGCCGACAGCGTGCGCAGGCCGGTCTTCCAGGCTTCGGTGGTTTCCGGTTCCATCCCGGTCAGCATGCCGGCATGGGTGAGGATGAAATTCGTCTGCGGGTTCTCGCCGACCAGCGTCAGGCCGTCCTTCATCTGGGCGGGGAAAAGCTGCAGATCGAAGGATAGGTCATAGTCCTTCAGGCGCGCTACATTCGCTCGCACCTTGCGATCTATGACCTGATCGGCCGAGGCGGCGAAACGGAAGGCCGGCGTCTCGTGCCAGTGTAGTTGCATGCGCACGCCGCGCAGCAGCGGATATTTTTTCAAGCGATCGATCTGGGGCCTGATGTCGTCGACAGTCATGTCGGTGTAGCCGACGATGGCATGCGGCCAGCCGGTCTCGTCAGCGGTCTTCTGCAGGAAGGCGACTTCTTTCTCGAAATCCTCCTTGGCCCAGTTGGTCTGGACATAGACGGCCTTTTCGATGCCGGATCCCTTCTGATCGGCCAGAAACTCCTCGATCGGATAGTTGCGGCGGATCGGCTCGTAGGGGCCGAAGATGCGCGGCACCATCGGGCCGACCAGCCAGGGCTGATCCTTTTGGCGCCAGATGTGGAAATGCGCGTCGATTGCTTTCTGCATCATGAAACCCTCTTCCAGATTGTCGTCGCCGCCGGGGCAGGGCGGGCGAGCGACAGGATGAAATCGGTTAGACCCTTGAGCGACGAGCCGTCGACGAGATCGTCGATCACCGGCAGGATGGCGCGAAGTGCCGCCGTTGCCGGCCTGAAGCGCGGGTCGCCGGCCAGCGGCGTCGCCAGCGACAGCCGGAAGGCGCGAACGCTCAACCGGCGCATTGCCGTCTCCAGCTCGCCATGGTCGCCGCGCTCCAGCGCGTCGGACAGGATGACGATCGCGGCACCGCGTGCAAAAGCGGAAAAGCGCGGCACCGAGAGGAAGGCGAGCAGTGTCGGCCCCATGCGGGTGCCGCCGTCCCAATCGTCAACCTGCGCGGCCGCGCGCGCCAATGCCTGATCGCGGTCGCGGATGCGCAATGCCGCGGTGATGCGGGTCAGCCGCGTGCCGAAGGTGAAGATTTCGGCGCGATCGGCGCCCTGCACCGCGGCATGGGCGAGCTTGAGATAGTCCGCTGTGTGCAGTTTCATCGAGCCGGACACATCGATGAGGATCAGCAGCTTTCGCGGCACGGTCTGGCGGCGGCGCAGCAGCGGCGAGGGGACGTCGCCATCGGCGCTGACGATTTCCCGCAGCGACCGGCGCAGGTCGAGCTTGCCGCGCGAATGGGTGCGCACGGTGCGGAAGGAGCGGCGGGCGGGCAGGGCCGAAGCGAGCTTGCGGCGGAAAGCGGCAAGGCCGTCATCGTCGCGCTGGAAGTCGCGGCTGCTCAGTTGCTCCAGGGCCGAGGACAGCTCGCCGCCTTCTTGCTGCCGGTCAGCTTCGATCTGTTGTTCGTCGGCGCCGCCATCGTCCTTGATGCGGGTTTCCTCGTCCGCGTCGCCTTCGACCACTGCGGATATATTGCCGTAGAAATGGCTCCGAAAATGCGCCTCGAATTCGTCGCGACGGTCGGGCGGTGGCGCCAGTGTGGCGAGCGCCGCCTCGCGGATATCGGCCATCGAGCGCGGCCCGAGCAATGTCACAGCTTGCATGAAGCCGGAGACTTGTTCGGCCGCTACGGCAAAGCCGTAGCGGCGCAGAAGGCGGGCAAAGCCGAGCAAGGAGGTGGCCGCGCGGGGTAGGCTTTTCTCCCGCATCATTCCGTGGCGCCCCCCTCTGTCCTGCCGGACATCTCCCCCTCAAGGGGGGAGATTGGCAGCTTTGACGCGTCGCCTGGTAATGCGACGTGGGAGATTGGCGAAAGCCGGAATGACAGCTGATCTCCCCCCTTGAGGGGGAGATGTCCGGCAGGACAGAGGGGGGTGCTGTCCCGCCAACGTTCCGGAAGGAACGGGGCAAAGGTGTCGTTGACGTCGCGCATCACGCCAGCGCCTCCTCGACAATCCGGCCAAGCTCTGGTGCGATATAGGACAGGTCTTCCTCGTCCTTGATCAGCACGCCGATGGCGCGGCGGAAGGCTTCCGGCCATGGGCTGCCGCCTTTTTCCAGGATGGTGGCGGCATTGGCCCATTCGACCGCCTCCGCGATGCCGGGTGGCTTGGCGAGCGGCCGGGCGCGGATGGTCTGTACGGCCGCCGCCACCGCGCGTGCCGTTGCCTCGGCTACATCGCCAGCGCGCAGCATGATTATGGCGGCCTCGCGCTCGGCGTCGGGATAGCCGATCCAGTGATAGACGCAGCGCCGGCGCAACGCCTCCGCCAGTTCCCGGGTGCGGTTCGAGGTCAGGATGACGATCGGCTGCGCCGTGGCGCGGATGGTGCCGCGCTCGGGAATGCTGATCTGGAAATCGGAGAGGAATTCCAAAAGCAGCGCTTCGAATTCATGGTCGGAACGATCGATCTCGTCGACCAGCAGCACGCGCTGCTCGGGCGCCTTCAGCACCTGCAGCAGCGGTCGCGCGATCAGGAAACGGTCGTCGTAGATGTCGATCTCATGCTCGCCGGCATGGCGGATGGCGAGCAGCTGGCGCTGGTAGTTCCACTCGTAGAGCGCATGCGCGGCGTCGATGCCTTCGTAGCATTGCAGCCGCACCAGATCGCGGCCGAGCAGTTGCGCGATCGCCTTGGCCGCTTCCGTCTTGCCGACGCCCGGCGCGCCTTCGAGCAGCAGCGGCTTGCCCAGCCGGATGGCCAGGAAGATGGCGGTCGACAGGCTCTCGTCGGCCAGATAGCGCGAGGCGGCCAGATGCTGCGCCACCGCCTCCGGCGAGGTCGCGACAGTCTCGGCGCTTGTCCCAGTCATTTTGGCCCTCAGTTCGCCGCTTGCGCCTTCAGCGCGCGCAAAATGCGCTCCGGCGTGATCGGCAGCGTGTCGATGCGCACGCCGACGGCATCGAAGACGGCATTGGCGACCGCCGGTATCTGCGGATTGGCGCACATTTCGCCCGGCCCCTTGGCGCCGTATGGCCCGTCCGCCGAGGGACGCTCCAGAACGATGATCTCGGTCTCGGCGAGATCGCCGGGGCCGGGCATCAGGTACTGGTTGAAGTCGGTACCGCCATGGTCACGGTTGGGATAATAGGGCTCGGTCGTTTCGTACAGAGCGTGGCTGATGCCCATCCATGAGCCGCCGACGAGCTGCTGTTCGACCATTTTCGGGTTCAACGCGCGGCCGATCTCGAAGACGTTCTTGACGGTCAGCACGGTCACCTCGCCGGTCTCGTCATCGACCTCGACCTCGGCCACCGTGCAGGCATGCGCGTAACAGGTCGACGGCTTCATCGCGCCGGTTTCTTTCTCGGGATAGGAGCGCGGGATCAGGAACATGCCGCGGCCGGAAATCGAGCGGCCGCGCTTGAAATGTGCCGACAGCGCGACATCGAAGATCGAGATCGACTTCTGCGGCGCGCCCTTGACCAGGATGTTGCCCTGGCCGTCGGTCTCGAGGTCGGAGGCATTCACTTCCAGCTCTTCGGCCGCCACTTCGAGCATCACCTGGCGGGCTTCCCTGGCGGCCTGGATGACGGCATTGCCGGCGCGGTGCGTGCCGCGCGAAGCGAAGGTGCCCATGCAGTGCGGACCGGTGTCTGTGTCGGCGGTGTCGACGACGACGCGGTCGGTCGGTACGCCGATCGTCTCGGCGCAGATCTGCGCCATGATCTGCTTCATGCCCTGGCCGAGATCGACCGATGACAGCGTCACCATGAAATTGCCGGTCGGCGTCGAATGCACCAGCGCCTGCGTCGGGTCGCCGCCGAGATTCATGCCTGTGGGATAATTGATCGCGGCGACGCCGCGTCCGCGCCTGATCGCCATCTCAAGCTCCCTTCACGTAGGAGGACATCGCCATGTATTTCTCCGCCACCGGCCAGTTGGCGGCGCGCGAGGCTTCCTGCATGCACTCGATCAGCGCCGCGCCCTCGGTCGGCTGGCGGTGCGCCTTCATGTCGCCGTCGCGATAGGCGTTGATGAAGCGGAATTCGAGCGGGTCCATGCCGATCAGCCGCGCCAGCTTGTCCATCTGCACCTCTAGCGCGAAGTCGCCGATGGTGACGCCGAAGCCGCGCATGGCGGAGGAGGGCGTGCGGTTGGTATAGACGCAGTAGGTGTCGATCCAGACGTTCGGGATGGTGTAAGGGCCGGGATAGTGCCCTGCACCCTTCTGCGCGCCATAGGGCGAGTGGCGCGAATAGGCGCCGGCGTCGGTGTAGCCGGTGACCTTGCGGGCGACGATACGGCCGTCGTTCATGACGCCGTCCTTGATGACGACCTTTTCGGCCGCGCGAGGTGACGATATCTGCATCTCCTCCTCGCGGCTGTAGATAAAACAGACTGGTCGTCCTGTTAGCTTGGCGCCGAGGATGGCGATCGGCTCGACGATGACGTCGACCTTGCCGCCAAAGCCGCCGCCGACGGTACCGCCGACGAAGTGCAATTTGCTGCCCGGCATCTGCAGGATGATCGAGGTGTTGTCGAGCGTGAAGAACATCGCCTGCGTGTTGGTGTAGCAGGTGAAGCGGTCATTGCCCTCTGGTGCGACCACGCAGCCGGTGGTCTCGGTCGGCGCATGCTCGATCGGTGACGACTGGTAGCTCTGCTCCAGGATGTGATCTGCGCCGGCGAAGCCCGCCTCGACATCGCCGAAGCGCACTTTGCGGCACTCGCCGCTGTCATAGAGGTAGTAATTCTGGCCGTGGTACTCATTGACCAGCGGGGCGCCGGGCTTCAGCGCTTCCTCCATGTCGAAGACAGCCGGCAGCACCTCATAGTCGACCTTGACCTTGGCAGCGGCCTCTTGTGCCGCGCGCTCGGTCTCGGCCAGCACCGCCACCACGGCCTCGCCCTTCCAGCGAACCTTGCCGTCGGCCAGCACGGTTTCGTCCTCAGGTCCGATCTGGATCAGGATCAGGATGGTGTAGACATTGTGCGGCACGTCCTTGGCGGTGAGGATTTTCACCACGCCTGGATGCTTTTCGGCTTCCGAGGTGTCGATCGAACGGATTCGGGCATGGTGATGCGGGCTGCGCACCATTTTTAGATGCAGCATGCCGGGGAAATTGCGGTCGGCGAAAAAGGTGGTCTTGCCGGTGACATGGCCGGGCGAATCGGAGCGTGGCCTTGGCTGGCCGATCTCATGCAGATCGTCCTTGCGGACATCGGCGAAGTAGCTCTTGCGCAGTTCCATTCTTTTTGTTCCCTCAGCTCTATCTCTTTGATTTAGAGGCGGATTCAGATTTCAGGTCGAATCGACCTGAAATCATCCGGCTCTAGGCCGCGTTCTGAGAGTTGGACCGCGCGGCGGTCAGCACCGCCTGGATGATCGGCTCGTAGCCGGTGCAGCGGCAGATGTTGCCCGACAGCGCCTCGACCACCTCATCGCGGCTGGGATTGGGCGTGTAGTCGAGCAGCACCTTGGCTGCCATGATCATGCCCGGCGTGCAGAAGCCGCATTGCGTGGCGAAGGCGTCGAGGAAGGCGCGCTGCAGCGGGTGCAGCACGCCGGCTTCCGAAAGCCCCGCCGTCGTGGTGATGGCGGCGCCATTACAGGTCTCGGCCAGCGTCAGGCAGGAGAGCCTGAGTTCGCCGTCGATGATGACCGAGCAGGCACCGCAAGTGCCTTGATGGCAGCCGCCTTTCGGCGAGGTGTCGCCGATCTTGTCGCGCAAGGCGTGCAGCAGCGTCGTGCCACTGTCGATGAATTCGGCCGTTTCCGCGCCGTTGAGCGTGAACTGAACCGGAACCTTTGCCATGTTTTTCCTCCCAGCGCGCCTGTCCGAACCATCGGACAGACGCGCGCCCCCGAACGAAATATTATGCGAGCAGCAGCCGTCCGAGATGGACCGGCAGCACTTCGTTGCGATACCAGGCGCTGGCAATCGGATCGGTTGCCGGCGCGGTGCCGTGGTTGACTGTTGCCAAAGCCGGCGCGATGCCGTCCTTGGTCAGGCTTCGGCCGATCAGAGCGTTTTCGGCTGCTTTGGCACGCATTGGCCGGTCGGCCATGCAGCCCAGCGCAATCCTGGCCGAAGTCACGGTGCCATCCAGCGCCAGTTTCAGAACGCTGGCGATGCTGAGCACCGAGACGCCCTTGGGCTTGACCCGCGACACTTTCAGGAAGCGGAAACTGGCGGCTTTCGGCAACGTGAAGCTCACGGAAGTGACGATGGCGCGGTTGCCGTCCCGATTGGCCAGGAAGGTCTCGATCGACGCTTCGCCGTCGTCGGTGCCGACAATGGCGTCGAGCGCCAGCAGGGCAACAGTGAAATCACCATAGGGAGCCGGCGCAAACAGATTGCCGCCGACGGTCGCCATGTTGCGGACTGCCGGGCCACCAACGGCGCGGGCGGCCTTGGCAAGGACGCCGAGGTGCGGATGGCGGGCGATCGCCGCCATGGTCACCGAAGCGCCGATGCGGACTTTATCGCCAGCGACAGCGATGGTGGACAGCGATGGCTCGGTCGACCTGATAAGGCCGGAGATCGAAACATCGCCTTCATTGGCGGCGCGGACCACGAGTGTACCGCCACCGAGATAGCGCGTGCCGGCGGCGTTCAGCGCCGCGTTGGCGTCCTTAACCGTTGCAAAAGTCTGCAGTGCTAGCGCCATGGCTTGGCTCCTGTCAGCTCTGGCCGGCGAAATGGCTTTTCAGGGCGTTGAAGCCGCCCTGAAAAACATTGGCGCCCATGCCCTCGGCCAGCTTGTCGGCTTCCTCGGGTGCTGCGTCGAAGCTGGCGGTCCATTCGGCATAGGTGCGGTCGCCATCGGTGACACGACGCAACTGCAGCGTCGCCTTGTGGTTGGTCAGCGGTTGCGGAGTTTCCAGGATTGAATAGCTGACGAGGAAATTCTGATCGGAGAAGTCGAGCAGCTTTTCGCGGATACGTGCTCCGCTGGCGAGCTGGAAGTTGCGCACGCAGCCTATCGTCGAAGCGTCCTTGCCGTCCTCGATATGGCTTTCCACCATGCGCGGATGCCAGCCAGGCAGACCGTTGAAATCGCGTACGCGCGCCCAGACCTTTTCGACCGGTGCGTCGATAACGCTGGAGATGGTGACTTTCGCCATATGGATATTCCCTTGCAAATGCGACAGCTGGGCAAGGGTAGGGCGGCCATTTCAGGGACGCTTATCAATGCGTCTTGAACGCCTATCAAGGAGTCTGAAAAAGGGTGGCGGCGGTCGGTTCAGGCGATCGCCCGCGCGGCCTCGCGGTAGAGCGTCGGCGGTACGCCGACATGGTCGCGGAAGAAGCGCGAGAAATTGCCCTGTGTGGTGAAGCCGAGATTGCAGGCGACCGAGATCAGCGGCTCCTGCGACCACTGCAACTGCCGCACCGCTTCCTCCATGCGCAACGTGTTCCAGTACACATTGGGGGTCAGATTGGTCTGCTCCTTGAACAGTGCGAAGAAATGCGGCCGCGACAGGCCGACACTGCGCGCCACGTCGTCGAAGCAGATGCGCTCGCAGACATTGGCCTTCATCAACTGGATCGCCTTGCGGACACGGAAATCCTGCATCGTGTTGATGCGAACACGGGCCTCCTGCGGCGCCGAGGCGTCGGCGGCGTCGAGCACTGAGTCGATGAAACGCTCGATCTCGTAATTGGCGATATCGTCGATGTTCTCATTGTCGCTGAGATGGTCGAGCAGATTGGCGGCGGCCTGATGCAGCCAGGGCTCCAGCGTGATCGCGGCTTGTGAAAAAAGCGGCGCGGACGCAGGCAGGTCGCGGCGGCGCCGCGCCCAGTCCGGATCGATGTAGAAGGCGAGAAACAGACCGGGCGTCCCGTTTTGCGACAGAACATGGCTGTGCGGCTGGAAGGAGTTGATGCCGGCGGCTGTGTCGGGTCCGAGCCGCACGGTCTCGCGGCCGATGGTCATCTCCCCGGCCGTGCCTTCCAACCAGATGATCAGATGCGCCTCGACATGGGCATGGGTGACGAAGTCGCTTGCGACATTCAGGACAGAAACATGTCCGAACCGGCCCCAGTAGAGCCTGATCGCTTCCGTCATGGGTATTCCTCCCGCAGACGACTGGCCTCCCTTCGCCTGCAACGGGGATAGTGCGGCTGAGTTCGGGCCTGCGTCAAGACGGGAGTTCGTGCCGAGCGTGGAGGACGGCTGATGCGGGCGGATTTTCAGACTGAGGGATAGGTTTCCCCTTCTCCCACAAGAAGGAAGAAGGGAAGAACGCCTCCTCAAACCGAAGCCGTCATGCCGCCATCGACATACAGCGTATGGCCGTTGACGAAGGAGGATGCGTCGGAGGCGAGGAACACGGCGGCGCCGATCAGTTCGTCGACATTGCCCCAGCGTCCGGCGGGCGTGCGCTTTTCCAGCCAGGCGGAAAATTCCGGATTGTCGACCAGCGCCTGGTTCATCTCGGTGCGGAAATAGCCGGGCGCGATCGCGTTGATCTGCAGGCCGTGCTTGGCCCAGTCGGCGCACATGCCCCTTGTCAGGTTCCTGATCGCGCCCTTGGTGGCGGTGTAGGGCGCGATGTTCGGCCGGGCCAGCTCGCTCTGCACGGAACCGATGTTGATGATCTTGCCCTTGCCGCGCGGGATCATGTGGCGGGCGACCGCCTTGCCGGCATGGAAGGCGCCCGACACATTGGTCTTGAACAGCCGCTCCCATTGCTCCTCGGGAAAATCCTCGAGCGGGGCGCGGAACTGCACGCCGGCATTGTTGATGAGGATATCGATGGCGCCGATCTCGGACTCGATTCGGGCAATGTCCGTGTCGACCGTCTGAGAATCGGTGACATCGAAGGTCGAGGCGTGAGCCTTGAAGCCGGCAGCGCGCAGCTTTTCGACGGCGCCGTCGATCCTGGCGGCATCGCGGCCGTTCAGCACCACGCTCGCCCCGTGTTCAGCGAGACCGCGAGCCAAGGCAAAACCTATGCCTTGGCCAGAACCGGTAATCAGCGCAAGCCGCCCATCGAGGCTGAAAAGGGAGCTTGTCACGGACTGTTTTGTCGTTTGACCATGATCTCTGGGCAAACGGTTCCGTTTGTCCGAGAAAACCGGTTTCCACTTTTCGGGATCATGGTCTTAATCGCTGCGGCGGAAATTGCGGATGCGGTCGAACAGCACCGCCAGCAGGATGGCGCCGCCGATGAATACGCCTTGCCAGAAGGCATTGATGCCGAGAAGGCCAAGACTGTTGCGGATCACTTCGATCAGGGCCGCGCCGACGATGGCGCCGAAGGCGGTGCCGACGCCACCAGCCAGATTGGCGCCGCCGATGACAGTGGCGGCGATCACCTGCAACTCCATGCCGGTGCCGAGATTGGTGGTGACGGCGCCCAGCCAGCCGGTCTGGATGATGCCGGCAATGCCTGCCGACAGCGCCGAGATCATGTAGACGGCAACCTTGATCTTGCGCACCGGCACGCCGGTCAGCGTCGCCGCATGCTCATTGCCGCCAATGGCGAAGATGTGGCGGCCGAATTTGGTCCAGCGCAGGATGAAGCCGGTGATCAGCGCCAGAACGATCATGTAAAGAACCGGATTGGCGATCCCGAACACCCAGGCGCCGCCGCCCAATGCCAGCAGTTTGGCGTGGTCTGGCCCGAACTGGAAGACGACGGTGTTGTTGGAGGCGACCATCGCCAGGCTGCGGGCGATCGACAGCACACCGAGCGTTACCACGAACGGTGGAAAGCCAAGGTAGGCGATCAGGACGCCGTTGAAGGCGCCGATGGCGAGCGCGGTTGCGATAGAGGCCAGAATGCCGACTTCGATCGAGTAGCCGGCATGCATGGTGACGGCCAGCACCATCGACGACAGGCACAGCACCGAACCGACCGACAGGTCGATGCCGCCGGTGATGATGACGAAGGTCATGCCAAGCGCGATGATGGCGACGAAGGTGATGTTGCGGGTGATGTTGTAGAGGTTTTTCGACGTGGCGAAGGCGTCGGTGGCAAACGACAGGAACAGGCAGGCGAGGATGACGGAGATCACCACCCAGAAAGTCTGGCTGGCAAACAGCCTTGCCAGCAAGGATTGCTGCTTGTGCTCGATCGGCTGGTCAATTGTCAGTGCCATCGTTGACCTTCATCTGCTGTCATAGTGAAAACGCTTGAAATCAAACCTGTTCGATGGCGCCGGTAATCAGCCCGGTGACTTCCTCGGGCGAACTCGACGCAATCGTCTTGTCGGCGACCTTGCGGCCGCGCCGCATGACGATGACGCGGTCGGCGACGGTGAAGACATCCGGCATGCGGTGGCTGATCAGCACCACGGCGATGCCCTGGTCGCGCAAATGGCGGATCAGGTTCAGCACCTCGGCGACCTGACGCACCGAGATCGCCGCCGTCGGTTCGTCCATCAGCACGATCTTGGCCTGCGACAGCATGGTGCGGGCAATCGCCACCGCCTGGCGCTGGCCACCCGACATCTGCTTGACGAGGTCGCGCGGACGGGTCTCGGACTTCAATTCGGCGAAGAGCTGGCCGGCGCGCTTGTACATCGTCGCATAATCGAGGATGCGGAGCGGCCCTAGGCCACGGCGCAATTCGCGGCCGAGATAGACATTCGCCGCCGCGGTCAGATTGTTGCAGAGCGCCAGATCCTGATGGACAATTTCGATGCCGTGCTGGCGGGCTTCCGCCGGCTTGTGCAGGATCAATTCCTTGCCATCCATGTGCATGGTGCCATGGCTCGGGCGGAAATTGCCGGCGATCATCTTGACCAGCGTCGATTTGCCGGCGCCGTTGTCGCCCATCAGGCCGACCACCTGTCCAGGCTCGATCGACAGCGAAACGTCGTTGACCGCCTGGATGGCGCCGAAATGCCTTGAGATGTTGGTGAGTTCGAGAACCGCCACCAGCCTTTACCTCCCCGTGCCTTGCCTGCTTTTCCGGTGGACCGGGCGCAGCTTTCGCCACGCTTTTCCAGCTCCTCCCGGAAACAGCGCTGACCTGCATCTACGCGAATGCCTGCGCAGGCGTCAATTGTCAGACGAATAAGAATTGGCGATAGTCAGGGAAATGCGGCCGGGGGCCGTTGCGGGACGAGGTTGAATCTTTCGAAAAATCAGTTTTGTAGGACAAATGGCATTGACGTTGGCCGCGAGCCGAGATTAGCTGAGCATCGGAGGAACTAAATCAATATACCGATCCCATGCCGGTCTGCCGCGCGGGATCATCAGAGGATTGTCGGTCGTTGCCAGTCAGTTTTCGATCTGGCGGACCGAAATGAAAATACTTATCGGCCTGGCGTATGACATGAGCGCTCGCACAACGACCCTCTGTCATCACGCATCCGGTCGATCTGTGTGGCGGGCACGCCGTGTCCGTCTGTTTCCAAGGGAGGACTGACATGAGGAAAACACTTTTGCTCGCCGCCGTCGCCGCCATGGCGCTTGGCGCCGGGCCGGCTTTGGCCAAGAAACAGCTCGTCATTGTCGTGAAAGGTCTCGACAATCCGTTCTTCGAAGCCATTCACCAGGGCTGCGAGAAATGGAACAAGGAAAACGCCAGCTCGGAATATGAGTGCTTCTACACCGGCCCGGCGTCGACTTCCGATGAAGCCGGCGAGGCGCAGATCGTCCAGGACATGCTGAGCAAGGCCGACACGGTGGCGATGGCGATTTCGCCGTCCAACGCCCCACTAATCGCGCAGACGATCAAGACCGCCAATCCGACGATCCCGATCATGACGCTCGATGCGGATCTCAGCAAGGAGGATGCGGCCCTTCGCAAGACCTATCTCGGCACCGACAACTATCTGATGGGTCACAAGATCGGCGAGTACATCAAGAAGGGCAAGCCGAATGGCGGCACGATCTGCACGATCGAGGGCAACCCGGCGGCCGACAACATCCTGCGCCGCGCCCAGGGCATGCGCGACGCACTGTCGGGCAAGGAGGGCCTTGCCGCACTTGCCGGTGAAGGTGGCTGGACCGAAGTTGCCGGCTGCCCGGTGTTCACCAATGACGACGGCGCCAAGGGCGTGCAGGCGATGACCGACATCCTCGCCGCCAACCCCAAGCTCGACGCCTTCGGCATCATGGGCGGCTGGCCGCTGTTCGGCGCGCCGCAGCCCTATCGCGATCTGTTCGGGCCGCTCAAGGACCGGATAGCCAGCAACGACTTCGTCATCGGTGCCGCCGACACGATCGGTGACGAGGTGGCGATCGCCCGTGACGGCCTCGTGACCGCGCTTGTCGGTCAGCGGCCGTTCGAAATGGGCTACAAGGCACCGTCGGTGATGATCGACCTGGTCGAAGGCAAGGCCGTCGCCGATCCGGTGTTCACCGGCCTCGACGAATGCACCAAGGACACGGTCGACACCTGCATCCAGAAGTAGGTTCTCGATTTCGGGACGCCCGGCAACGGGCGTCCCGTCACTCCTGAACGGGACGCAATGGTTGGGGCAACAGGCTCCGGCTTTCGTGCGCCCATGGTTTGGATTTTTCGGCAACGAGATCGGCGCGCCGCGTAAAGTTCGGACCTGTCCGGATGATAGACGGCCGACGCATTGGAATGTGGATGCCGGACGAGAAGTCAAACAAACGCGCCGACCGGCCCATGGCACACGCCAGCCGCCATCCGGCCGTCATGCGCGCAACTGGTGCCGCGCACTTTCCGGGGGCGAGCGTTCATGTCTCGCTGGCCGGTGAGATTGGGCTGCGGATCGTGCGTGGCGACTATCCGCCCGGCACCATCCTGCCCAACGAAGCCAAATGGGCCGAGATCTTCAATGTCAGCCGTTCTGCGGTGCGCGAAGCCATCAAGATGCTGATGGCGAAAAGCCTGTTGGCATCGCGGCCCAAGATCGGCAGTTGGGTCGAGCCTAAGGAGCGCTGGAACCTGCTCGACCGCGACGTGCTGGCCTGGTACGCGACGGCGCCCGACCGCGAGGCTTTCCTGCGCACCGTGCAGGAGTTTCGTCACATCATCGAGCCGGAGGCGTCGGCCTTTGCCGCCACGCGGCGCAACGACGAGCAGATGGCGGAGATCAGCCAGGCCTGCCGCGAAATGGGCGAGGCCTTGAGCCTGCAGGAGCGTATCCGTGCCGACACGCGTTTTCATCTGGCCATCCTTCGCGCCTCCGGCAACGACCTTCTAGTGCCGCTTGGCGTGTTGATCGAGTCGGCGCTCGATCATCTCTTCGCGTTCACGACGCAGCAGGTCAGCGACCAGCGGCAGGCGCAGAAGCTGCATGAAGCGATCGAGAAGAACATCCGCCTGCGGCGTCCAGCCGCCGCGCGCAACGCTGTGCACAAGCTGCTTGAAAACACCGACGATGGGATAGGACGGTGGAGGCGGTGATCGGCACCTTTGTCTGGCTCAGATAGTCTGCTTTTTGCCATCCTTCATCGGCATCAGGTCGACGCCGTTGACCTTGCCGATATGGGTTGCCAGCATCGGCACGAATTGCTCGGCCGGGCCGGTGGCATGGGCGCCGGCGAAGGAGTTCTTGGTCGCGTTGCCGAGCGGGTTGGCGATGCCGGCCGCACCCGCCATCGATTCCAGATAGGTCAGGTCCTTGAAGGCATTGGCGATCGAGAATTTGTGGGCGTCGCGATCGCCCTCCAGCGTCCAGCGCATGAAGGTCTGGTAGAAGCCGCAATCCATGCGGCCGTTGCGGATGACGCTGTCGAAGCGCGGCGGCGAGATGCCGACTTTCTGCGCAAGCGCCAATGCCTCGGAATAGATCGCGGCGTAGCCGAGCGAGATGAAATTGTTGAGCAGCTTCATGCGGTGGCCGTCGCCGGTGTCGCCGATATGGACGATGCGGCCGGCCCAGGTTTCGATCACCGGTTTCACCCTGGCAAAGAGGGCGTCCGGCGCGCCGACCATGGCGTCGAGCGTGCCTTCCCAGGCTTCCTTCGGCGTGCGGCTCAGCGGCGCGTCGACAAAATCGATGCCGAGCGCGTTCAGTTCCGCTGCCAGTGCCACCGTCGAGACCGGATCGGAGGTCGAGCAATCGACGACGACCGAGCCTTTCTTCAAACCCTCCTTGAGGCCGCCTGGGCCACGAATGATGGCTTCGACCTCACGTGAGCCGGTGACGCAGATGAAGACAATTGTCGATGCCGCCGCCACATCGCGCGAGGTTGATGCTTCAGTGGCGCCGCGGCCAATAAGGTCTTCCGCCGGCTTGCGGTTCTTGCGGCCGAGAAAGGTCAGGCTGTAGCCCTTGTCGACGATGTTCTTGGCGATCCCGTGCCCCATCAGACCAAGGCCGATGAAGCCGATCTTTTCGCTCGCGGCAGTCGTATTCATGTCTTCAAGTCCTGTTGCAATGATTGATGTCAGGCGCTGCCGTTTTGCAGGCGAGGTGGTTGCGGATGGCGATATTGTCTGACAATACACATAAATCCCAGATGATGTGGAGAGCAAAATGACGAAGCGGATCATGTTCACCGGCGGCAGCGGCAAGGCCGGACGCCATGTCGTGCAATATCTGGTGGAGCAGGGCTGCCAGGTGCTCAACATCGACACCAAGCCGCTCGACAATCCCAAGGTGCGCACGCTGATCACCGACATCACCGACAGCGGGCAGGTGTTCAACGCGCTGTCGAGCTATATGGGCCTGCATGAATTCGACCCGTCGCTGCGCCCGCAGCCGGTCGATGCGGTGGTCCACTTTGCCGCCATCCCGCGCATCATGATCACCACCGACAACGAGGTGTTCCGCATCAATGCGCTCGGCACCTACAATGTCATCGAGGCGGCGGTGAAGCTCGGCATCCGCAAGGTTATCATCGCCTCGAGCGAGACGACCTATGGTCTGGTTTTCGCCAATGAGCCGCGTGATCCCAAATATTTCCCGCTCGACGAGGAGTACGATGTCGATCCGATGGACAGCTACGCGCTGTCCAAGGTCGTCAACGAGAAGACGGCTCGCGCCTTTGCGCAGCGCGATGGCACCGACATCTATGCCTTGCGCATCGGCAACGTCATCGAGCCGCACGAATATTCGCTGTTTCCAAAATGGTTCGCCGATCCGGGGTTCCGCAAGCGCATCGCCTGGAGCTATGTCGACGCGCGCGACCTCGGCCAGATCACGCTGCGCGCCATCGAGAAGGACGGCCTCGGCTATCAGGTGTTCAACGCCGCCAACGACGATACCTCGTCCGATTTGCCGACCGCCGAACTCTTGAAGCGGTTCTATCCCGGCGTGCCGGTCAAGGCCGAACTCGGCGAATACGAGACGCTGCTCTCCAACCGCAAGGCGCGCGAGGTGCTCGGTTTCCGCCCGGAACACAGCTGGCGCAGATACGTCAAGCAGGCCTAGGCATGTCGATATTCAGGTGATGCCGGCCTGCGAATGACGGCTTTCTGCGCTTCCGGTGCTCATATGTGGACGGCCCCCTGCTTGCAAGTGTTTGGCATGATGATTTGATCGGATCGCTTGCGCTCATATGTCCGGCCTT
>NZ_JAMYQF010000020.1:0-109270 GCF_040320745.1 Mesorhizobium sp. M0621
CACCGACACGCCGCTCACTCGCTACAGCGCTACTAACGGCGCGCTCGTGAGCGGCTTCGCTACCGCCGAGCTACACCACCTGATGGGACACGACCGCGCAATCCACCCGTATGTGACTGCCCGATCTGCGCCCTCTTTTCCAATCCGGGATCTTAGAATTTCATATTCTGACACGGATCCATTCCAAATTCGATTCTGACAACGCCGAGTTGAACATGTATCGTTTAGATATCCAGTGAACAAGCGGTGAACATGACCTCTCCTGCCTTCTATGAACAGGTTTGCCAACACCTCCAAAATTAGAAGGACATTTGTCCGCCACCGTAGTGTGGGGCAACCGACCGCAGCGTGAAAAACGGTGACACTTGGCTTTTCAAGTTTCGGGCACACTAAATCCATGAAGGGATCGGCACCGAGGAATTCCCCTCTCTCACTACCGCCCCTTCACCCAACCGTTTCTTAATGTGTCTCGGCTACACCCAACCCTGAAAAAGAAGCGGAAAACGGAGAGAAATCGGGGTGCGCTTTTCCGCGGCCACGACTGCCGGGCGGTTCTTGCCGCAGCGTTGGGCGCTGCGCATGGAGCCGTTGCTTGGCCGCATCGACGCCGTGCTGTTCACCGCCGACGAGCGCGGCGAGGCCGGCCGCATGTCGGTTATCGCCTTCTCCATCCGCATCGTCAGCGCCGTCATCGCCTTCATCAGCCAGGTGCTGATGGCGCGCTGGATGGGCTCGTTCGAATACGGCATCTTCGTCCTCGTCTGGGTGACGATGGTGATCGTCGGCAACCTCGCCTGCCTCGGCTTCCACACCTCGGTCATCCGCTTCATTCCCGAATACCGCGAGCGCGGCCTGATGGACGAACTGCGCGGCATCGTGCTGGCCAGCCGCCTGTTCGTGCTGATCGCCTCCACGCTCATCGCCGGGCTCGGCGCGCTCGGCGTCTGGCTGGCGGCACCCTGGATCGAAAACTACTATGTGATCCCGTTCATCCTCGGCGTCATCTGCCTGCCGATGATCGCCATGTCGGACCTTCTGTCGGGACTGGCGCGCGCCAACAGCTGGGCGCTGTTTGCCCTGTCGCCGACCTATCTCGTGCGGCCCATCCTGATCCTGCTGTTCATGGCGCTGATGCTGCTGGCGGGCTACGCCCCCGACGCAAAGACCGCAATCTTCGCCTCGATCGCCGCCACCTACGCCACCACCCTTGGCCAGCTCATCGGCGTCACCCAGCGCATGGAACGGCAGATCCCGGCCGGGCCGATGAAGGTGCATTTCGCGCAATGGTTCGTCGTATCGCTGCCGATCTTCCTGGTCGAGAGCTTCTTCTTCCTGCTCACCAATGCCGACGTGCTGATGGTCGGCGCCTATATGGATCCCAACGACGTCGCCGTCTATTTCGCCACGGTGAAGACGCTGGCGCTGGTGCATTTCGTCTATTTCGCCGTCAAGGCCGGCGTTGCCCAGCGCTATGCGCAGTTCACCCATGGCGACCCGCAAAGGCTCGCCGCCTTTGCCCGCGAGACGGTGTCGTGGACGTTCTGGCCGTCGCTGTTGATGGCGCTGCTGGTGCTGGCACTGGGCGAACCCATGCTGGTGCTGTTCGGCCCTGAATTCAGCAGCGGCTATCCCTTGCTGTTCCTGCTCGTCTTCGGCGTCGTGGCCCGCGCCGCCGTCGGCCCTTGCGAAAGCCTGCTGACGATGAGCGGCAACCAGAACATCTGCGCCGCCGTCTATGCCATGACGCTGGCCTTCAACATCGGCCTCAACGTGGTGCTGATCCCGATGTTCGGCCTGTGGGGCGCGGCCATGGCCACCGCCTTTGCCATGATCTTCGAAGCCAGCGCGCTCTCCTTCACGGTGTGGCGCAAGCTCGGCATCGTCATGCTCATCTTCGTGCCTGCGAAAGGAGCCGCGTGATGGCCGCCATCCCGTTGCTTGAGGAAACCAGCGGCGGCAGCGCCGGCGCCATGGTGTCTGGCCTTGCCGGACTGGCCCGCGACGCCGACCCTGCCCACATTGAAATCTTCGCCAACAACCGGCCCGAGCGCAAACTCGCCATCTACCCGGCATCGGCCGGCTTCGACCTGGTCGAGGAACTGGATTACCTCTGCGCCCGCGCGGTCGAGCCCAACATCTTCTTCAACCCGCGTTTCCTGGCGCCGGCCATGCCGCGGCTGGAGGATCGCGAGGTGCGGCTGGCGGTCATCCGCGACGGCGACGAATATCGCAACCGGCTGCGCCTCCTGGTGCCGTTCTCGGTCGAACGGCCGGTGGTGCCGCTCGGCGTTCCGGTCATGCGCACATGGTCGAGCCCGTTCGGCCCGCTCGGCACGCCGCTGGTCGATCGTGACGATCCGGTCGGCGTCGTCGAGGATTTCTTCTCGATGCTGTCGCGCCCGCACCTCAAGCTGCCGAAAGTGTTCGTCCTGCCCGATATCCGGCTCGACGGCCCGGCGGCGAGCCTGCTTGCCACCGTGGCCGAGACGCGCGGCCTGATGCTGGTCACCACCGGCCAGACCCAGCGCCCGGCGCTGCAGAGCGAAGCCGATGGCGACGAGTATCTGAAGGCTTCGCTGCGTTCGCACCATTACCGCGAGTTCCGCCGCCTGAAGCGGCGCCTTGGCGACCTCGGCAAGCTCGAGCATGTCGTGGCGCGCGGGCCCGAGGACATCCGCCACGCCATCGAAAGCTTCCTGACCCTGGAAGCGGCCGGCTGGAAAGGCCGCGAACGCACCGCCATGGCGATCGACCGCTACCGCGCCGCCTTCGCCCGCGAGGCCGTGCACCGGCTGGCCGAGCAGGACATGTGCCGCATCCATTCGCTGACGCTCGACGGCCGCACCATCGCCTGCCTGATCGTCTTCGTCGAAACCGGCGTCGCCTACACCTGGAAGACGGCCTATGACGAGACGCTGGCCAGCTATTCGCCGGGCACGCTGCTGATGATCGAGGTGACGCGCCAGCATCTCGACGATCCCAACATCATGATGACCGATTCCTGCGCCGTGCCCGACCATCCGGTGATGAGCCGGCTGTGGGCCGAGCGCAAGCCGATGGGCACGCTGGTGATAGGCCTGACGCCGGACGCCGACCGCCTCACCCGCCAGGCCGCCTCGCAACTGCATCTCTACCGCGAAACCCGCAACATGGCCCGCCTGCTACGCAACCGCATGAAGAGCCTGCTGGGACGGCGGTAGGAGCCTGTCCCAAAACACGGATTGGCTGCCGGGAGAAAAGTTTGGTGCCCCTAGCCGGGATCGAACCAGCACTCCTTGCGGAACTCGATTTTGAGTCGAGCGCGTCTACCAATTCCGCCATAGGGGCTCAGGCCGGGCGGCCTGGATGGCGCGGGACTATACGGTTGGAGGCCTGTTCGTCAACTGGCCAATTTCTCCGGTGCCGGATGCGACCAAACTGCGCCTTTCGATTTCGTGATGGGGCTGCCATTGTGCAGTGCGGAAAATCTTTCTAGACAGGCGGCGCGCCAAAGCGCGGCATGCCTGAGAAGATCGCCGCGCACCTTTGGGGCGACATGCGTTAGGAGTGCCGATGCTTCGCGGACTTTACGACTGGACCTTGTCGCTGGCGGCCCGCAAATCCGCCGAATGGTGGCTGGCCTTCATCGCCTTCGTCGAAAGCTCGGTGTTCCTGGTGCCGGCCGACGTGCTTTATCTGCCGATGGCCCTGTCGCGGCCGGATCGCGCCTATCGCTACGCGCTGATCGCCACCGTCGCCTCGGTGCTGGGCGGCATCGCCGGCTGGTTTATCGGCCACTACGCCTATGACGCGGTGGCGCGGCCGATCCTCGAATTCTACGGCAAGTACGACGAGTTCGAGACGCTGCGCGCGGGCGCGGGCGTCGGCTTCATCATCCTGATGCTGATCACTTCGGGCGCCGCCCATCTGCCGCCGATCAAGGTGGTGACGATCCTGTCGGGCGTCATCGGCGTCAATCTGCTGCTGTTCATCGTGCTGGCCATCGTGGCACGCGGCGGCCGCTTCCTGCTGCTGGCCTGGCTTTTGCGGCGCTATGGCGAGCCGATCCGCGAGTTCATCGAAAAGCGCCTTGGCCTGATCGCGGGCGCGGCCGCGGCTGCCCTGATTTTGCTCTATATAACAGTCAAATACGCCCTCTGAACACAGCCATTGCGAGCCGGACGGAGCCGATTGAAATGACCGCGACGATGAATGCCGATCCCGGACGCCAGCGGACACGCACGGCCTTGTTCCTCGCCGTCGCCATGGCCGCCACCGTCGGCTCGGCGCTCGGCTTCCAGTATCTCGGCGGCTACATCCCCTGCCACCTCTGCCTCGAGCAGCGCACCCCCTACTACATCGGCGTGCCGCTGATGGTGCTGGCGGCGATTGCATCGATGCTTCACGCGCCGGCATGGCTGACGCGCGGCTTGCTGGCCGTCGGCGGCCTGCTGATGCTCTACGGCCTTTATCTCGGCGTCTACCACTCCGGCGTCGAATGGCAGTGGTGGGCCGGCCCGACCGATTGCACCGCGGGTGCGGGACCGGTCGACACCGGCGGCAAGGGCGTGCTCGACGCGCTCGACAAATTCGTGCCCCCATCCTGCGACAAGGCGGCGTTGCGCATCCTTGGCCTGTCGCTGGCCGGCTGGAACGCCATTGCCAGCCTTGTCCTCGCCGCCGTCGCCTTCCGCGGCGCTTTCGCCCGCGACTGAGCCAATTCGATTGAGCGGCGCGACGCAGAGTTCGAGCAAGAATTCGCCAGGCTGAGTCGGATCGCGCGGCGTTCGACGTCCGAGCCAGATCGACCCCCACTCCGTCTCGGCTTCGCCGAGCCACCTCTCCCCCGATCGACGGGGTAGAGGAAGGGCGCGAGCCTGTTGCAGCCAGCGCTCCTTACGCTGGGCTCCTTTCCTCTCCCTCCGGAGGGGGGAGAGGTGGCGCTGCGAAGCAGCGACGGAGTGGGGGAAGCCGGTCGTTAAGCGCGAAGCCGCTGATAAGTGAGCGACCGAGCTGGCCCGATCTCAGGGTTCGAGTTCGACATCCCAGTACAGATAATCCATCCAGCTCTCATGCAGATGGTTGGGCGGGAACAGGCGGCCGTTATTGTGCAGATCGTGCACCGTCGGCTGAAAAGGCTTCTGCAGCGGCCACATCTTGGCGTGCGCCGGCATCATGCCACCTTTCCTGAGGTTGCAGGGCGAGCAGGCGGCAACGACATTCTCCCATGTCGTGGCACCGCCACGATGGCGGGGGATGACGTGATCGAAGGTCAGGTCCTCCGGCGTGCCGCAATACTGGCACTGGAAACGGTCGCGCAGGAAGACGTTGAAGCGGGTGAAGGCCGGATGCCTCGACGGCTTCACATAGGCCTTCAGGCTGACCACGCTCGGCAGCTTCATCGAGAAGGTCGGCGAGGACACCGCGTGCTCGTATTCGGCCACGATGTTCACCCGGTCGAGGAACACCGCCTTGATCGCGTCCTGCCACGACCAGAGCGACAGGGGGTAATAGCTGAGCGGACGGTAATCCGCATTCAGCACCAGTGCTGGAAGCCCATCCGGAGATACGGCAACCGTCACGTGTTTACCTCCTTGGTTCTAGACCCGAACGGCGAGGATACTGTAAGCCCGACATGACAGGGATGTGAAGCGGATTGTCGCGTCGTCGAAGCGGCAAAAAGACATGATTTTCAGGCTTTTTTGCGGTTTCAGGCCGGTGGTGCGGCGTCCCGCCCCCTGGTTTCGCGATAATAGGACCAGAAAAGCCGCGACGCGACACCTCGCCACGGGCTCCATGATTCGGCCAATGCGATCAGTGTTTTCTCCGGCGGACGCGGGTCGATGCCGAGCGCGTGGCCGACTGCGCTCTGCAGCGCGACGTCTCGCGCTGGGAAGATGTCGGGGTGCCCGGCGGCAAACAACAGGTAGACTTCCGCCGTCCAGGGACCGATGCCGGACACCGCCGTCATCGTCGTGATCGCCTCCCGGGCATCGAGCGAACAGAGGTGATGCAGGTCGAGGCCATCGACCACCGCCTGGGCAATTGCGATCAGGCCGCGCTGCTTCGGCCGCGACAGGCCGGCGTCGCGAAACATGTCTTCGCCGGCAGCTAGGATGGCCTGCGGCGTCAGCGGATCGACGAGTTTGACCAGCCGGCCGAAGATCGCATCGGCACTGGCGCGGGACACTTGCTGCGAAACGACGATCGACGCCAGGCTCCTGAACCCAGGCTCGGAGAGCCGCAGCGGCACCTCGCCGGCCATGCCGCGCACCTTTTCCAGGCGTGGGTCGATCACGCAAAGCGCATCGAGCCCCCGGGCAATGTCGTCCGATGTCACGATACGCTGCATGCTTTCTTGTTCCTTGACCGGCTGCACGGTAGCAATTGGCAAAACCGCCGCACAACCCGATTGCCGCTTGAGAGATGACACTCCTGACATTTCGCTTCGCCCCCAGCCCAAATGGCGACCTGCATCTCGGCCACGCCTACTCGGCGCTGCTCAACCAGAAGCTGGCGACACAGGCAGGCGGCCGCCTGCTGCTGCGCATCGAGGATATCGACACCACGCGCTGCACGCCGCAATTCGAGGCCGGCGTGCTTGCCGATCTGAAATGGCTGGGGCTCGGCTGGGAAGCGCCGGTGCGCCGCCAGTCGGAGCATTTCGCCGAATACGAGGCGACGCTTGAGCGGCTGATCGCGGAAGAACTCGTCTATCCCGCCTTCATGAGCCGTGGTGAAATCCGCGCTTTCATCACCGACAGCGAAGGGCACGGGCGCGACTGGCCGCGCGACCCCGACGGCGTGCCGCTCTATCCCGCCGCCGACAAGGCGCTGCCGGTGAAGGAACGCAAGCGGCGGATTGCCGAAAACACGTCCTTCGCCTGGCGGCTGGATCTCGGCGCCGCCATGGCGCGTGTCGGCAAGGACCTGTCATGGACGGAGTATTCCGACGAGACGCTCCTTGCGACACGCTCCGTCGAAGCCCGCCCGCAGGATTGGGGCGACGTGATCGTGGCACGCCGCGACATCCCGACGAGCTACCACCTCGCCGTCGTCATGGACGATGCACTGCAAGGCATCAGTCACGTCGTGCGCGGGCAGGATCTGTTTTCCGCCACCGGCGTGCAGCGCCTCCTCCAGGAGCTACTCGGGCTGCCGCAACCGGCCTATTTCCATCATCGTCTCATCCTCGGGCCCGACGGACGAAAGCTGTCCAAGAGCCTCGGCGACACCGGCCTAGCCGCGCTGCGTCATGCCGGCGCATCACCTGATGACGTCAGGCGGATGGTCGGGCTTTGAGCCCGGCGGGATCAGAGAAACAGCCAGCCAGATGCGCCGGGCGTTGAATTCCGGTGATGTATGGATCAACGGTTTCGCTTTGCGCGCCGGGTTGAACGGTATTAGAGCATCGCCACGGCAATTCTCTCCAGTACGGCGGACTCCGGAACATGCGCAGCATCAAGCGGTTCATTCCCGCCACCTTCGTCGTCCTGTGGGCGACCGGTTTCATCGGCGCGCGCTATGCCATGCCATGGGCGGAACCGTTCACCTTCCTTGCCGCGCGCTTCGTCATCGCCTCTGTCCTGCTAGCCGTCCTGATGCTTGTGCTGGGCTCGAAGGGAGCCACAAGCGAGGAGGCATTGCACGCCACCGGCGCCGGCATCCTGATGCACGGCGTCTATCTCGGCGCCGTGTTCTGGGCCATTCACAGGGGCATGCCGGCCGGCTTTTCGGCCCTGATCGTCGGCCTGCAGCCGCTGATCACGGCGGTGCTTGCCGGCAAGTTTCTCGGCGAGGCGATCCTGCCGCGCCACTGGCTAGGCCTTGGCATCGGCCTCATCGGCATCGTCATCGTGCTGTGGCCCAAGCTCGGGGCGCTGGGCGGCGGCGTGACGGCGGCAACGCTGACCGCCTCGCTGGTCTCGGTGCTCGGCATGAGCGCCGGCACCATCTGGCAGAAGCGCTTCGCATCCGGCGGCGACCTCGTCGCGGCAACCATGTGGCAATATGTCGGCGGCGCGGCTGTCATGATCCTGGCCGCACTGGCCTTCGAGACGCACACGGTCGTCATCAACGGCGAACTGATCTTCGCCATGGCCTGGCTGGTGCTGGTGCTGTCGCTCGGCGCCATCTTCCTGTTGATGGTGATGATCCGCGACGGCGAGATGTCGAAAGTGGCCTCGCTGTTCTATTTGGTGCCGGCGGTGACGGCCATCATCGCCTGGGCCTTGTTCGACGAGCAGCTCAACGCGCTGCAGATTGTCGGCATGGCGATCACCACATTCGGCGTCGGCCTGGCAACGGCGCGGCAGACCAAGGGAAGAATTGTGGAATTGAGGAATTGAGGAAAATGGCCCCATCTGGCGCTGGGTGCTACTTCTTTAATTCTTCAATTCTCCCGTTCTCCAGTTCTCCCGCTCCCCATTCGGCCATCATCCGACCCGCGCGCGTGCCTCCAGATAGCGGCTGATCGCGGCATTGAGCTCGCCGCCGAGGATGAAGATCGCCGAGACCATGTAGAGGAAGACCACGGCGATCATGATCGAGGCAAGGCCGGCATAAGTCGTCACATAGGACGAGAAGTGGTCAAGATAGGTGGCGAAGATGGTCGAACCGACAAGCCATGCCGCCAGCGTGAAGATGATGCCCGGCACCAGTGAGACGAAGCGGCGCTTGCCCGCCGGCAGCCAGAAATGCACGGCAAACAAGCCGCCGACGATGACCACCGAGGCGATGACATAACGCCACAGCGTGATCGTGCCCATATAGGGCTTGATCCAGTCGATATGGGCTTCGGCGAGCCGCGCCAGCAGTGGCGCGAACACCAGAAGCACGCTGATCGCCAGGAAACCGGCCGTCGCGATGAGAACGAAGATGATGCTCTGCACTCGGCGATAGATGATGCCGCGCGTTTCCGACACGCGATAGGCGCGGTTGAGCGACGTGCGCAGCGCCTCGATGCCGTTCGAGGCAAAATAGGCGGCAAGCAGCACGCCGTAGGTCAAGAGGTCGGTGCGCCTGACGGTCAGCACATTGAGCACTTCGCGCGCGATCGGCTTGGCGATCTGTTCGGGCCAGGTATCGAACACCAGGTGCACGGCCGTGTCGGAGAATGCCTGCGCGCCGAGGAAGCTCGCCAGCGTCGTGGCGAAGATCAGGAACGGGAACAGCGCCATCAGCGATGTGATCGCCAGATGGCTGGCCATCGCCCAGCCGTCATCGGTGTTGAAATGGCCAAGCGCGTCGTAGAGAACTCGCTTGAGGGCTACGATCTTCCGCAACAAGAACAGCGCCCTCCAATTGTCTCCACGCCGGGAATATGGGAAGGGATTGCGGCAAATGGCAACCCTTGGCGAAACCACGAGCAGTCCGGCGCAAGAATTGCGCTCGATCATCGTCACCGGCGCATCTTCGGGGATAGGTGCGTACTGCGCCCGCGCATTGAAGGCGGAAGGCTGGCGGGTGTTCGCGACGGCGCGCAAGCCGCAGGACATCGCCGCGCTCGAAGCCGACGGTATCGAGGCCTTCTATCTCGATTATTGCGAGCCGGACTCCATCGCCGCGCTGGTGCTGGCGGTGCTCGACCGCACCGACGGCCGGCTCGATGCCCTGTTCAACAATGGCGCCTACGCTCAGCCCGGTGCCGTCGAGGATCTGCCCGTCGCAGCACTCAAGGAGCAGTTCGAGGCGAATTTCTTCGGCTGGCATGAGCTGACCCGCCGGCTGGTGCCGGTGATGCGCCGCCAGGGTCACGGCCGCATCGTTCACTGCTCGTCGATCCTCGGCCTGACGCCGGTGCGTTTTCGCGGCGCCTATTCGGCGTCGAAACACGCCTTGGAGGCCCTGATGCTCTGCCAGCGCCAGGAACTGGCCGGCAGCGGCGTCCATGTTTCGCTGATCGAGCCGGGGCCGGTGAAGTCAAAGATAGCCAGCAATGCGCTTCCCTGGTTTCTCAGGAATATCGACCACGAGACGTCAGTCCACCGCCTCGACTATGCGGCGCAGCTGGAGCGGCTGCGGGCCGGCGGCAGCCAATCGGCCTTGAAGCCTGGGCCGGAAGTGGTTCACGCGGCGCTACGCCATGCACTTCTGTCGCGGCGCCCGCGCCCGCACTATGTGGTAACAGTGCCGGCCAGGATCGGTGCGGCGCTCAAACGCATCCTGCCCGCTTCGATGCTCTATCGCCTGCTCGCCAAGCGAGCCTGAAGCCAAACAACTGGAAACGCAATAATGGCATCCGTCTTCAACATCCTCGCCATTCTGGTCATGGTCGCCGTGGTGATCGTTCTCGTTCGCGGCCTCATCAACATGATGCGAGGTGGTTCGGGCGTCACCTCGAACAAGCTGATGCAGACGCGCGTTCTGTTGCAGGCCGTGGCGCTGGCGCTGATCCTGCTTGCGGTGTATTTCACCCGCAAGTGAGGATATCGGTAGCCGGGAGGCGACGTGGTCAAGCTCAACAAGATCTACACCCGCACCGGCGATGATGGCACCACGGGTCTCGGCACCGGCGAACGGCGGCTGAAATCCGATCTGCGGGTGGACGCCTACGGCACGGTCGACGAGGCCAATGCCTGCATCGGCATCGCCCGGGTCCACACGGCATCGGCCCACCCCGAGATCGACGCCATGCTTTCCCGCATCCAGAACGATCTATTCGATCTCGGCGCCGATCTCGCAGTGCCAGACGACGGCAAGCCGCTCGGCTATGAACCGCTTCGCATCATCGCCGTGCAGACCGACCGGGTCGAGAAGGACATCGACCTGCTCAACAAGGAGCTTCAGCCGCTCAAATCCTTCGTGCTCAACGGCGGCACACCGGCAGCGGCGGCACTTCACCTTGCCCGCACCGTGGCGCGGCGGGCCGAACGGCTGATGGTGGCCCTGGCCCAGGATCCGGACGAACACGTCAACCGCGACGGGCTGAAATACATCAATCGCGTCTCGGATTTCCTGTTTGTCGCCGCCCGGGCGGTCAATGACAACGGAAACGCGGACGTGCTATGGGTTCCCGGCAAGAACCGCTGATCGTCGAAAGCGGAAGAGGACCTGGGAAATGTTCATCCCGCTTTACGACACCAACAGGCTGCGGCACATCCGTCTGCAATATGTGACGATCGGGCTGATCGTGGCCAACGCGCTGGTCTATTTCGCCACCGCGCTAGGCGGCGAGAGTTTCACCAATGCCGCCGTGCTTGGTCTCGGCTTCATCCCGTCGGTCGTCCATGACACTGCCGAGCTTGACCCTCGTTTCATCGTCATCCCCGAAAGCCTGAGCTACCTCACCTATTCCTTCCTGCACGCAGACATCTTCCACCTCGGCGGCAACATGCTGTTCCTGTGGGTGTTCGGTGACAATGTCGAGGACGCGCTCGGCCACATCCGCTATCTCATTTTCTACCTGTTGTGCGCCATTGCGGGAGCCGCCTTCCAGGGTTTGATCGCCTGGGATTCCCAGGTGCCGCTGATCGGCGCGTCCGGCGCCATCGCCGGCGTGGTCGTCGCCTATCTGATCCTTTATCCCAGGGTGAAGGTCTGGGTGCTGGCCTTTGCCCGCATCCCGCTGCGCATTCCCGCCTTCATCCCGCTCATCCTGTGGGTGCTGTTCCAGGTGGTGATGTTTGCCGCCGGCGGCGAGGATCAGATCTCATGGGCCTGCCATATCGGCGGTATCATCGCCGGCGCTGTGCTGGTGCTGGTTCTGCGCAGCCGCGGCGTGCCGCTGTTTGCCGGCGCTGATGAAGACGTCACGCCCGCCGCTCCCGATCAACCGCCGGTTGCCACAGGACCGCTGATCCCCGAACCACCTGCCGCAACGCGCTGGGGACGAGGAAACGCTTCCAGTTCGGACTGAACCGATTTGAGCCGCTCGCGGCGTATTGACGTGCAGGGTTGCCACAATTACGGAAACGTCTCCGCCGCAGCCTAAGGCGGTCAAAGACCAGAATTTCCATCCGGCCAGAATTTCCACCCGGAATGTCGGCTTTCGACAACTCAGAACGGGCGCAGGCTGTTATAGCGCGCCCAACTAGCGTGAAGAGGTGACAGGCAAATGAAGATCCTTGTGCCCGTGAAGCGGGTTGTGGATGCGAACGTCAAGGTTCGCGTGAAGGCTGATGGTTCGGCGGTGGAACTCGCCAACGTCAAGATGGCGATGAACCCGTTCGACGAAATCGCGGTGGAAGAAGCAATCCGGCTGAAGGAAGCCGGCAAGGCGGAAGAGATCATCGTTGTCTCGATCGGCCCGCAGCAGGCGCAGGAAACCCTGCGCACCGCGCTCGCCATGGGCGCCGACCGCGCCATCCTGGTCAAGACCGACGAACAGACCGAGCCGCTCGGCGTTGCCAAGGTGCTGAAGGGCGTCGTCGACGCCGAACAGCCCGGCCTTGTCATCCTCGGCAAGCAGGCGATCGACGACGACTCGAACCAGACCGGCCAGATGCTGGCGGCGCTGCTGGGCTGGGCGCAGGGCACCTTCGCTTCCAAGATCGTGCTCGAGGGCGACAAGGCCAAGGTGACGCGCGAAGTCGATGGCGGCCTGCAGACGGTGGAGCTGAAGATGCCGGCGATCGTCACCGCCGACCTTCGCCTCAACCAGCCGCGCTATGCTTCGCTGCCCAACATCATGAAGGCCAAGAAGAAGCAGTTGGACGAAAAAAGCCCGGCCGACTACGGCGCCGACGTCAAGCCGCGGCTGAAGGTCATCAAGACCGAGGAGCCGAGCGGCCGCAAGGCAGGCGTCAAGGTCAAGAGCGTCGCCGAACTGGTCGACAAGCTGAAGAACGAAGCCGGCGTTTTGTGAGCGATCGGGAAAGGAACAGACAAATGGCAATTCTCCTCATCGCAGAACACGACAACGCCACCCTTTCCGACCAGACCGCCAAGGCGCTTTCGGCGGCGCTGCAGATCGGCTCGGACGTGCATGTGCTGGTCGCCGGCAAGGGCGCCAAGCCGGCAGCGGACGCCGCCGCCAAGCTCAAGGGCGTGAGCAAGGTGCTGCTGGCCGAAGCCGACGAGCTTGCCGAGCGCCTCGCCGAACCGACGGCGGCACTCGTTGTGTCGCTGGCAGGCGCCTACGACACCATCATCGCCCCGGCGACCTCGTCGGGCAAGAATGTCGCGCCGCGCGTGGCTGCCCTGCTCGACGTCGCGCAGGTATCCGAGATCATCGAAGTCGTATCGCCCGACACCTTCAAGCGGCCGATCTATGCCGGCAACGCCATCCAGACGGTGCAGTCGACCGACGCCAAGAAGGTGATCACTGTCCGCACCGCCTCCTTCCAGGCTGCGCCCGAGGGCGGCTCGGCGGCGGTCGAGACCGTCAAGGCCGCGGCCAATCCCGGCCTCTCCACCTTCGTCGAGAACAAGCTCTCGGAGACCGACCGTCCGGAACTGACCTCGGCCAAGATCATCATCTCGGGTGGTCGCGCGCTGGGCTCCTCGGAAAAATTCCAGGAGGTCATCCTGCCGGTCGCCGACAAGCTCGGTGCAGCTGTCGGCGCCTCGCGCGCCGCCGTCGATGCCGGCTATGCGCCGAACGACTGGCAAGTCGGCCAGACCGGCAAGGTCGTCGCCCCTGATCTCTACATCGCGGTGGGCATCTCCGGCGCCATCCAGCACCTCGCCGGCATGAAGGATTCGAAGGTCATCGTCGCCATCAACAAAGACGAGGAGGCGCCGATCTTCCAGGTTGCCGACTACGGCCTCGTGGGCGATCTCTTCGTCATCCTGCCGGAGCTGCAAAAGGTGCTTTGACGCTTTCTGCCAAAGCGTATTAAATAGTGAGGGGTGGGGTAGACGAAGTCGCCCCGCCCTTTTAGTTTGCACCGCACAAAAAGCAGGCCGCAAAGGCTAAAAGCAATTCCAGCAAAAGTGCGCAGCGGTTTTGCGTCCGGAATTGCGGTAAAATAAAAGGTGGAGCGCTTTCGCAGTTCATGCGGAAGGGCTCAGGACGGGATCGGTGTAATGAGCAAGATCGAGACGATCGGCATCATCGGCGCGGGCCAGATGGGCGGCGGCATCGCCCATGTCTCCGCGCTTTCGGGCTACAAGGTGCTGATCTACGATATTTCGCCCGACCGTATCGAGAAGGGCATTGCCACCATCAGCGGCAACATGGCCCGCCAGGTAGGGTCCGGAAAGCTCGACGAGAATGTGCGCAACGAGGCGATGGCGCGCATCGCTTCCGCCCCGGCGATGGCCGATCTTGCCGGTGCCGATCTGGTGATCGAAGCCGCGACCGAGGACGAGACGGTCAAGCGCAAGATCTACGCCCAGCTCTGTCCGCAGCTCAATCCCGAAGCCATCCTGGCGACCAACACCTCGTCGATCTCGATCACGCGGCTTGCCGCGCAGACCGACCGGCCGGAGCGGTTCATCGGCATACATTTCATGAACCCGGTGCCGCTGATGAAGCTGGTCGAATTGGTGCGCGGCATCGCCACCGAGGACCAGACCTTCGAGGCGGCAAAGACCTATGTGAAGCAGCTCGACAAGACGATCACGGTTTCGGAGGATTTTCCGGCCTTCATCGTCAACCGCATCCTGCTGCCGATGATCAACGAGGCGATCTACACGCTCTATGAGGGTGTCGGCTCGGTCGACGCCATCGACACCGCCATGCGGCTCGGCGCCAATCATCCAATGGGGCCGCTGCAGCTTGCCGATTTCATCGGGCTCGATACCTGCCTGTCGATCATGCAGGTGCTGCATGACGGCTTGTCGGACTCGAAATACCGCCCTTGCCCGCTGCTGGTGAAATATGTCGAGGCCGGCTGGCTCGGCCGCAAGACCGGGCGCGGCTTCTACGACTATCGCGGCGAGCATCCCGTCCCTACGCGCTGATCGGATCCGCGTCGGCAGCAGGCTTTCGGGACCGGCTCTGATCAGGACGCCGCGGCCAGCGGCTCGGGCCGCTGTGTGCTGTCGGCCATGCTCTCGCCGTCCGGCGCCACGCAAACGCAGCCACGGCCTGCCGCCTTGGCCGCGTAGCAAGCGGCATCGGCCCTGGCGATGATCTCGTCGACCTCGCCGCAATTGGCGCCGATCGCAGCCAGCCCGATGCTGGCACCGATCAAGTGAGGACGGCCGTCCCAGATGAAGTCCAGGCCGCCGATCGCATCGATGATGGAGCGCGCCGCGATCTTGGCGCCGGCCGCCGAACCCGATTTCAGAATGACCGCGAATTCGTCGCCGCCCAGACGAGCGACGATGTCGTCTGGACCAAGCACGCCGCGAACCGCCCCGGCAACCCGCTTCAGCAGCGCGTCTCCCGCCGCGTGGCCGCCCGTATCGTTGACCAGTTTGAAGTGGTCGAGATCGATGAACATGAACTGATGTCCGCTGCCTTTGCCCGAAGTGCCGTCCTTGCGCGCCTGACCGACCAGTTCCTCCATGGCGCGGATGAAGCTCGAGCGATTGGCAAGACCGGTCAGCGCGTCATGCGCGGCGGCGTGGGCGAGCTGGCGCTGCAGCGCGCGCGCATCGGTGAAGTCCTGGAAGACGATGACCAGTCCGCAGAATTCGTTGCGCTCGTTGATGATCGGCGACACGACCTGACGGATGCTGCAGCGCGTGTCGTCGCGCCGGATGAGAACGGCGCGGCTGTTCTGGTCGGGGGGCGCCTGGGCGCCGATCGCCGGTCGGGTCATGCCTATCCTGTGTCCCGTCTCCTCGTCGACCGCCCAGTAGACATGGCCAAGCATCTTGCCGAGAGCTTCGTCACCGGCAACACCGGTCAGCTTTTCGGCGACCGGATTCATGAAGGTGACGCGGTTTGCGGCGTCGGTGCAGATGACGGCATCGCCGATCGACTGCAGCGTCACCCTGAGCCGCTCCTTTTCATCAGCCAGCATTGCCGCCGATACGGTGAGGCGTGCTTCGGCCTCCTTGCGCCGGGTGATATCGGTCAGGCTGCCGATGGCCCTGACCAGCCGGCCGTCCTCGTCACGCTCGATGGCCTTGCCGCGGTCGAGGAACCACATCCAGTGGCCATCCTTGTGGCGCATCCTGAACTCGGCTTCGAAGAACGGCGTCTTGCCCTCGAGATGGGCGCGATCCGCTTCGGCGACAGTCTCGCGATCATCGGGATGGATCATCGTCAACCAGCGGTCGGTGTCGCCGTCGAGTTCGCCATCCGCATAGCCCAGCATCTTGACCCAGGTCGAGGAATAGGTCGTGCCGCCCTTGCGCATGTCGAGGTCCCAGACACCTTGGCCAGCGCCGGCCAGGGCGAAATTCCAACGGGTTTCCGCTTCGGCAATGCGCACCTCGGCCTGCTTGCGGGCGTCGATGTTCTCGATCTGCGAGACGAGATAGAGCGGGCGGTCGCTGCTCTCGTCGCGAATGACCGAACCGGCAAGATGCGCCCAGACGGGTGTGCCGTCCTTGCGGAGATACCGCTTCTCGAAGTGGAAGGAGTTGACCGTGCCGGCTCTCATGCCGTCCATCGTTTCGCGCCCGATATGCAGATCTTCGGGATGCGTGATCTGGAAGAAGGTGAGCGCCTCGATCTCCTCGTTTGTGTAGCCAAGCATGGCGGCGAAGGCCGGATTAGTCTGAAGAATACGCCCGTCGAGACCGACAACGGCGATGCCGATTGCCGAATCCTCCATGGCGCGTCGGAAGCGCTGTTCGCTCTCCGAGATCTGCCGGCGATCCTCGCTGATCCGGCGGATGAACAGGGCGACAAGGACAAGGGCGCCCACCGCTACCCCCACCGCGATCTGCAGGCAGAATTTTAGCGCGTCGACGCCGAGGTGCAGGCGCGACAGCAGGATCGAGGCCGCCACGCAAAGGCCGGCTAGGAGCAAAGCCAACCCTGCGTGTCTAATAGATTTTCGGCCGGTCAAACCTTGCCACATCACGATACGTGCCACCCCCGTGCGCAAACGCATGTTGTTGCATCAACCTTGAGCGATCGATTTTAAGGAAAGGTTGCGTCCGGTGGACCGGTGCTACCGGTAACCGACAAACATTGCCGGCATGATTAAGGATCGGTGTGCATGAGTAGCGGTCGTGGCGGAACGCTACCAGCGCACGAAAAACCGCCCGCCGAGCGCGCCAAGCAGCGCTAGTACCGCGATCGCGATCGAGTACCAGGTGGCGACGAAAAGCGGTGAATCGTCGAAGCAGTGCGCGGCATAGAACGTCGCCGCCTGCCCGCCGGCGAGCAGGCCCGCCGTCGCGCCGGCAAGTACCGGCCGTGTCGGCGCGCCGTAGCGCAGCATCCACAGGAAGATGGCAAGCGGACCGAGGCCGATCAGTGGGATGAAGCCCATGCAGATCATCATGTTGGAGCCGATCATCCTTGTGCCCCACAGCGCCTCCGGCACCATGAAAAGCTCCAGAACCACCGCCACGGCTACCAGCACCGGCGCCGCAGCCATCCAGGCCATTGCCCGGCCCGTCGAGGCACCCGGCGTCGACAAGGCACGGATCAGGGCAAAGGCGCTGACGGCAAGCACGATGGTGAAAACAAATTTGGAGAGAAAGCGCATCGTGTGCGCGGCCGCCATGAAGTCCGGGCGCGGGCCGATGGTCAGCAGGAAGACGACAGCAGCGATCACCGCTGCCGCAGCGGCGGCCATCCACCAGGCCGAGTGCAACGGCATCGCCTTGCTGCTTGTATCGGCGTCCAGCGCCCTGATGAGATCGTCCGTCCTCATGTCATTCCCGCCCAAACCGCCCCTGCCCGAATCGCTTGGCTATCGCGGCAAGTCCCCGATGCAGCGACACACGCACCGCCGTCTCGCTGATACCGAACCTTGCCGCCGTCTCTCCGATAGAGCGGCCTTCCACCGACACGGCTGAGACCACCGAGCGCTGTGCCGGCGACAGGCCGTCCAACGCCCGGTTGATGTCGCGCTCGCTGACGGTCTCCGTTTCCGGCTCGGCGAACGTCTCGGCGATATCGTCGACGTCGATCTCGATGCGCCGTCCGCGCCGCCGGAACGCGTCGATCAGCTTGAAGCGGGCAATTGCATAGATCCATGGCAACACCGGCGCATCCTGGCGCCAGGTATGCCGTTTCACATGAATGGCCAACAAGGTTTCCTGCACGACATCCTCGGGATCGACCCCGCCCTGCACGATCTTGCGCCGGACAAAACCGCGCACCAGCGCGGCAATCCGGTTCAGAAAGTCGGCATAGGCCTTTTCGTCTCCCGCGATCGCGGCCCGCATCAGCCGGGAAAGCTCGGCCTCATCCTTGCCGCTCACAAGAGTTACTCCCCCGATTTTCGCGTCTCGGCGCTGATTTGTTACGTGGCCGGCGAAATAATGTCCAAGCCAAACTAGCTGCAAATCACGAAAGTTTGCGCCTCGGCGCCTAATTAAAATCGGCAAAGCAATGTTGACTATCCTGGTCAGGTATCGATAGGTGCAGCCGTGACAGACCGAAGACCCCAGAGATCGAGGACAATGCCATGAAATACGCTCTTTCCACCCTTGTCGGCGCTACCGCGCTGGCAATCAGCCTGATCGGCGGCCCGGCGATGGCGGAAGATGATGGCATCATTGTCTACAATGCCCAGCACGAGAATCTTACCAAGGCGTGGGCCGAAGGCTTCACCAAGGAAACCGGCATCAAGGTCACCGTCCGCAACGGTGGCGACAGCGATTTCTCCAACCAGATCGTCGCCGAGGGTGCTGCTTCGCCGGCCGACGTGTTCCTGACGGAAAACTCGCCGGCCATGGTGCTGGTCGAGACGGCCGGCCTGTTCGCGCCGGTCGACGCCGACACGCTGGCACAGGTTCCCCAGGACTATCAGCCGGCCAGCGGCAAATGGGTTGGCGTCGCTGCGCGCAGCACGGTCTTTGCCTATAACAAGACCAAGCTCACCGCCGATCGGTTGCCCAAGTCGATGCTTGACCTCGCCGATCCAAGCTGGAAGGGCCGTTGGGCCGCCTCCCCGTCAGGCGCCGATTTCCAGGCCATCGTCAGCGCGCTGCTGCAGCTCAAGGGCGAGGCCGCCACGGCGGACTGGCTGAAGGCGATGAAAACCAATTTCACCGCCTACAAGGGCAACAGCACGGTGATGAAGGCGGTCAATGCCGGCGAAATCGAAGGCGGCGTGATCTACCACTATTACTATTTCGGCGATCAGGCCAAGACCGGTGAAAACAGCGGGAATGTCGAGCTGCACTATTTCAAGAACCAGGATCCGGGCGCGTTCGTTTCGATCTCCGGTGGCGGTGTGCTGGCTTCGAGCAAGCATCCGAAGGAAGCCCAGGCCTTCCTGAAATGGGTGACCGGCAAAGGCGGCCAGGACGTGCTGAAGACCGGCGATTCCTTCGAATACGCGGTCGGCAAGGGTGCGGAGTCCAACCCGAAGCTGGTGCCGCTCGCCGATCTGCAGGCGCCGAAGGTCGATGCCACGACGCTGAATTCCAAGAAGGTCACCGACCTGATGACGGCAGCCGGCTTGCTTTAGTTGCCATTCCTCCTAAAAGGACAACCGACCACGCTCCCGCGGGAATTCGCCTTCCGCGGGAGTGATTTTGTTTTTCGAGATGGCATTCGTCGATGACGACACGCTGTGTTCCCAACCGCTATCGCGGTCCTTCAATTGCTGCCGCTGGACGGCAACGGCACGGCGTCTGACCTGATGCAGTCTACGGTCGATCTGGCGCGCTCGGGCCTGCCTTCGGGCACAGGCCGAAGGGCTCGGCGACGCGCACCGCTTTGGCTGGTCATCGCCGCCATCTTCGTTGCGCTGCTGGCACTGCTGCCACTTGCCTTCATCATCTGGATCGCGGTGCAGACCGGCTGGGAAACCGTCTCGGCGCTGGTTTTCCGCCCGCGTGTCGGCGAGCTTCTGGTCAACACCGTCCTGCTGGTCGCGCTCTCCGTGCCGATCACCATCGCACTGTCGGTTGCGCTGGCTTGGCTGACCGAGCGCAGCGACCTGCCGGGCGCCCGGCTCTGGGCGTGGCTGTGCGTGGCGCCGCTCGCCATACCGGCTTTCGTGCACAGCTATGCCTGGATCACCATGGTGCCCGGACTGCACGGCCTGTGGGCCGGCGTGCTGGTTTCCGTGATCGCCTATTTCCCGCTCCTGTATCTGCCGGTGTCGGCGGCGTTGCGCCGTCTCGATCCCGCCCTTGAGGATGCCGCCGCCGCACTCGGCCTTGGGCCCCGGCGCGTGTTCTGGCGTGTCGTGCTGCCGCAATTGCGGCTTGCCATCTGCGGCGGCTCGCTGCTGGTCGGCCTGCACCTGCTGGCCGAATACGGCCTCTATGTCTTCATCCGCTTCGACACCTTCACCACGGCTATCGTCGACCAGTTCCAGTCGACCTTCAACGGACCGGCAGCCAACATGCTGGCTGGCGTGCTGGTGAGCTGCTGCTTCGTGCTGCTCGGCCTCGAAGTGCTGGTGCGCGGCGAGGAACGCTATGCCCGTGTCGGCTCAGGTGCGGCGCGCCATCAGCAGCGCGCAAGCCTTGGACGCGCCACCATTCCTTGCCTGCTCTTGCTTGTCGTTACCACGCTGCTGGCGCTCGGCGTGCCGTTCGTCACCATCGGCGGCTGGCTTGCCGCCGGCGGCGCCTCTGTCTGGCGCCTCGACGAGATCGGCCTGGCGCTTGGCCAGACGCTGTTCCTGGCGCTCGCCGGCGCCTTGCTCGCCACTGTCGCCGCCATGCCGATGGCCTGGATCTCGATCCGCGCGCCAGGCCCATTGCAGCGTCTGCTGGAGGGCTGCAACTACATTGTCGGCTCGTTGCCGGGGGTCGTCATTGCGCTGGCGCTGGTCACCATCACCGTGCGCATCGCGCTTCCGCTCTACCAGACCCTGTTCACCATCCTGGTGGCCTATGCGCTGATGTTCCTGCCGCGCGCGCTGGTCAGCCTGCGGGCGTCGATCGCGCAGGCTCCGGTCGAACTTGAACGCGCCGCTTCCAGCCTCGGCCGGCCGCCGCTGCAGGCGCTGTGGTCGACGACGATCCGACTGTCGGCGCCAGGCGCCGCGGCCGGCATGGCGCTGGTTGCGCTTGGCATCATGAACGAACTGACCGCCACCCAGATGCTGGCGCCGAACGGCACCCGCACGCTGGCAATGGCGTTCTGGTCCTACAGTGGCGAGATTGATTATGCCTCGGCGGCACCTTACGCCTTCATCATGGTGGCTATGTCGCTTCCCTTGACCTGGCTGCTCTATGTCCAGTCGAAACGGATGGCCGGACGATGAGCTTTCTCGAAATCAGCGGCCTGCACAAGCGTTACGGTCCGGTGGCCGCTCTTGCCGGCGTCGACCTGAGCGTCGCCAGTGGTAGCCGCACGGCGATTGTCGGCCCGTCCGGCTGTGGCAAGACGACCTTGCTGCGGCTGATCGCCGGCTTCGAGGCCCCGGACCAGGGCCGCATCACGCTCGATGGCGAGGTGCTGGCCAATGGCGGCGCGGCGGTACCAGCGCATCGCCGCGGCATAGGCGTGGTGGCGCAGGACGGCGCCCTGTTCCCGCATCTGACCATTGCCGACAATATCGGCTTCGGCATGGCCCGCGGCGAGGACAAGCGCGCTGAGCGCATCGTCGAACTCGCCTATATCGTCGGGCTCGACAAGGCGATCCTCAAACGCCGCCCGCACGAACTCTCCGGCGGCCAGCAGCAGCGCGTGGCGCTTGCCCGCGCCATGGCGATGAAGCCCCGGCTGATGCTGCTCGACGAGCCGTTCTCGGCGCTCGATACCGGCCTGCGAGCCTCGATGCGCAAGGCGGTGGCTGAGCTTCTGGAGGTCGCCGGCATCACCACCATCCTGGTGACGCACGACCAGGCCGAAGCGCTGTCCTTTGCCAGTCAGGTCGCGGTGATGCGCGACGGCAAGTTCTCGCAGGTCGGTACACCGCGCGACCTCTATTTCAAGCCGAAGGACAGGATGATAGCCGAGTTCCTCGGCGACGCCATCATCCTGCCGGCAAAGATATCAGGCGGCTTCGCCAACTCGCCG
The DNA here is from genome assembly GCF_040320745.1 of Mesorhizobium sp. M0621. Classification (NCBI taxonomy): domain Bacteria; kingdom Pseudomonadati; phylum Pseudomonadota; class Alphaproteobacteria; order Hyphomicrobiales; family Phyllobacteriaceae; genus Mesorhizobium; species Mesorhizobium sp. M0621. The sequence goes on from NZ_JAMYQF010000020.1 coordinate 21,929, forward strand.
CTCGGCCGCATCGCCGTCGACACCAATGACAGCCGCGACGTTGCCCGCATCATGCTTCGGCCGGAGCAGATCGCGCTGAAAAGAACGTCGCGCGAGGGCATGTCGGGCACCTCGGACATGCTGTTCGGCGAGGTGACGGAATCGGAATTCGCCGGCTCGATGTGTACGATCGCGGTGCGGCTTTTGAACAGTGCCGATCCGCCCGATGCCGCCGCGATCGGCAACACGCCGCTGGTCCTGCGCAAACCGGGCATGGACGCGCCGGCGGTCGGCGAGATCGTCCGCCTGACCGTATCGGGAAAGGCACATGTCTTCGTCTGAACGCCGGCGCGTGGAATGCAGGACTATCTTTCGGATTAGCCGACGCGCTTCCCCGCCTGATCGAACCAGTGCAGCTTTTCTGCCTTGGCAACCACGCGCAATTGGTTGCCAACCGTGGCGGTGGCGCGACCAGCGACCCGCACGACGATCCTGCTGCCACCTGCGGCACAGTGAAGAAAACTTTCGGCACCTACCGGTTCGACTGCCTCGACCAGCGCCGGCAGGACGAGCGCACCGGACGGCGCCTCCGCATTGAAGGTAACGTCGGCATCCTCGGGCCGAAAACCGACCGTCGCAGCTTTTGCCTCCTGAGGTGCGAAAACGATCGCCGTGCCGTCAGCGAGCACCGGGCCCGAGGAGCCTCCGGTCAGCGCCAGGAGATTCATCGGCGGCGCGCCAATGAAGGAAGCGACGAAGGTCGAGGCCGGCCTCTCGTAGACGTCGAGCGGCGCCCCCACCTGCTCGACCAGTCCGGCATTCATGACGACGAGGATGTCGGCCAGCGTCATCGCCTCAAGCTGGTCATGTGTGACATAGACCGACGTGACGCCAAGCGAGCGCTGCAGATTCTTGATCTCGACGCGCATCTGGCCGCGCAATTTGGCATCGAGATTGGAGAGCGGCTCGTCGAACAGGAAAACCCTCGGGTTGCGCACGATGGCGCGGCCCATGGCGACACGCTGGCGCTGGCCGCCGGAAAGCTCGCGCGGGCGGCGGTCGAGCAGCGCCGAAAGCTCCAGTATTTTCGCCGTCGCGCGGACCCGGCTGTCGATCTCGTCTTTCGGCGTGCCGCGGTTACGCAGCCCATAGGCCATATTGTCGTAGACCTTCATATGCGGATAGAGCGCATAGTTCTGGAACACCATGGCGATGTCACGCTCGGTCGGGCCGATTGAGTTGACGATCTTGCCGTCGATCGCAACCGTTCCCGAGGAGATGGTTTCGAGCCCGGCGATCATCCTCAGCAGCGTGGACTTGCCGCAGCCGGATGGGCCGACCAGCACGCAAAGCTCCTTGTCGGGAACGGCGATGGAAACGCCTTTCACGGCCTCGAAGCCGCTGGGGTAGACCTTCTTCACATCCTTCAGATCGACGGTCGCCATCAGCTTCTCACTTTTCGGAATCGACCAGCCCGCGAACGAACCAGCGTTGCATCAGCACCACGACCAGGATCGGCGGCACGATGGCCAGCATCGCTGTAACCATGACCAAGTGCCACTGCGTATCGGCATCGGCGAAGGAGACCATCTTCCTCAGCGCGATGACGATCGTATTCATGTTGCTGCTGTTGGTGACGAGCAGCGGCCACAGATATTGCGTCCAGCCATAAATGAAGAGGATGACGAACAGCGCCGCGATGTTTGTCCGCGACAAGGGCAACAGGATATCGAAGAAGAAGCGCCACGGTCCCGCACCATCGACACGCGCCGCCTCCACCAGCTCACCTGGAATGGTCATGAAAAACTGTCGAAACAGCAATGTGGCGGTAGCCGAGGCGATCAGTGGGATGATCAGGCCGGCATAGGTGTCGATCATGCCGAGATCGACCATCACCTTGTAGGTTGGCAGGATGCGCACCTCAACGGGAAGCATCAGGGTGATGAAGATCAGCCAGAAGAAGACCATCCGCAACGGAAAACGGAAGAACACGATCGCATAGGCCGACAGGATCGAGATGAAAATCTTCCCCACCGCGATGCCGAGCGCCATGACCGTGGTGTTGAGCAGCAATCGACCGACACTGACGCCGCCGATGCGGCCGACACCGCCGAACAGCGCTTCGCTGTAATTGTTCCAGAACTGATCGCCGGGCAGGAGCGGCAATGGCGGCTTAAGGATCGTTTGCAGCGTCTGCGTCGAGGCAACGAATGTGTAGTAGATCGGGAAGGCGACGATCAATATGCCGAGGATGAGCACGGCATGGGCGAGGAAAATGCGAGACGAGGACTGACCGATCATCGCTTGCCTCAGCCGTAATGGACTTTGCGTTCCACGTAGCGGAACTGGATGGCTGTGAGCGAGATCACGATGATCATCAGGATGACCGACTGCGCCGCCGAGTCACCGAGGATCAGATTGACGAAGCCGTCATTGTAGACCTTGTAAACCAGCGTCTCAGTCGTCTTGCCCGGACCGCCGCCGGTGACGGCATGGACGATGCCGAACGTGTCGAACAGGGCATAGACGGTGTTGACGACCAGCAGGAAGAAGGTCGTCGGCGCGAGCAGCGGGAAGACTATGGTCCAGAATCGCTTTGTCTCGCCGGCGCCGTCCATGGCCGCCGCTTCGATCAAGGTTTTCGGCACCGCCTGCAGGCCGGCGACGAAGAACAGGAAATTGTAACTGATCTGCTTCCAGGCAGCGGCGGACACCAGCAGGATCATGGCGTGGGTGCCGTTGAGAAGTGGATCCCAGGCGATGCCGAAACTCCTCAGCATGTAGGCCAGCGACCCGATCGACGGGTTGAAGAGGAACAGCCACAGCATACCGGCAATCGCCGGCGCCACCGCGTAGGGCCAGATCAAGAGCGTGCGGTAAAGACCTTTGCCGCGCACCACCTTCTCTGCCATGACCGCGAGCAGGAGCGCCACGCACATGGCGACGATAGCGGTCGCAAGGGAAAACACCACTGTGACCTTTATCGAGTTTAGGTAGGCCGGATCGGCAAGCACTTTCCTGAAATTGGCGAACCAGACGAACCTGGTCCTTAGTCCGAACGGATCCTGCCTGAGCATGGATTGGTAGAACGCCTGACCGGCCGGCCAGTAGAAAAAAACGAGCGTGATGGCTAGTTGCGGCGCCACCAGCAGGTAGGGGAGGACCTTGTTGGGAAACACGACGCGGGGGGTCACGGAGCCACTCCGAGTTGATGAGGCGGGCGGCACCATGTGGCACCCCTCTGCGCCAAGACGGCTTTGATGAGCGTTTCGGATTCGGCATCATCGACCATTGACGAAATCGCAAAGGACGGCACCCCCCTCGCCGAGGGGAGATGCCTGACGGGACAGGTGGGTGCGCCGTAGAGCAAGGCCTCTGCGCTCGCTCTAATTCCCCAGCGCTTCCTTGATCGCGGCATTGCCACGCGTAACCGCATTGTCGAGCGCCTGCTGCGCGGTTTGCTGGCCGGCGAGCATCTTCTCGAACTCCTCGTTCTGGATATCGCGCACCTGCGGCAGATTCGGCAGACGTACGCCCTTCGAATTGTCGGTCGGCGCCTTACCCGTCATCTGCAGGATCGGGGTCTCGCGACCGATGTTCTTGTCATAGAAACCGGATTTCTTGGTCGCTTCATAGGCCGCCAGCGTTACCGGCAAATAGCCCGACTTCTGGTGCAGGTACTCCTGCACGTCGGTCTTCGACAAATAGGCGAAGAAAGCAGCCACTCCCTTGTATTCCTCGTCGGATTTGTCCGCGAAAACCCACAGGCTGGCGCCACCCGGCGTCGTGTTCTGCGGCGCGCCCTTGGCGTCGCTGTCATAGGGCAATTGGCCGATGCCGTAATTCATGCCGGACTTGACGATATCGCCGAGCCCGCCGGAGGATTCAGTCATGATCCCGCATTCGCCGGCAAGGAAGATCTGCTTGGCTTCGGAAGTGCGGCCGCCATATTTGAAGGTGCCGTCCTTGGCGAGATCTGCGAGCGCCTGGAAATGGTTGACGAAAATCGGCGCATTGATCTTGAGCTCGACATCGCCGCCGGCCAGACCGTTCTGCTGGGTGGCCCATGACACGTCATTCCAGGCCGCGAAATTCTCCAGATGGATCCAGGTCAGCCAGGTCGAGGTGTAGCCGCAGGCGGCCGCGCCGCTCGCCTTGATCTTCTTGGCATCTTCCCACACCTCATTCCAGGTCTTGGGCGGGCTGTCGACGTCGAGACCAGCCTTCTGGAAGATATCCTTGTTGTAATAAAGGATCGGCGAAGAGGAGTTGTAGGGGAAGGAGAGCATGGTGCCGTCCGGCTTCGAATAATAGCCGACTATGCCTGGCAGGTACTGGCTCTTGTCGAAGGTCATTCCTGCGCTGGTCAACACATCGGCTGCCGGCTTGATTGCGTCTTCGGCTGCCATCATCACGCCAGTGCCGACATCGAACACCTGAATAATGTCGGGCGCCTGGCCGGCGCGGTACGCGGCGATGCCGGCATTCAGCGTCTCGGGATACGTGCCCTTGAACACCGGAACGAGCTCATAATCGCTCTGGCTGGCATTGAAATCTTTGGAGATCTTGTCGACAACTTCGGCATTGGCGCCAGTCATGGCGTGCCACCAACTGATCTGCGTGACAGCAAAAGCGGAGGTTGAGGAAAGCAGCGTAAAGGTGGCGGCAACACCGGCCGCGAAGCCGAAGCACTTCATGTTTCATCTCCCGTTTGTCATTGGCGAAAGGGGCACTCCCGCAAAGGCAATATGTGTCGCTCATGACAATCAGACAACGGTTTTGTTGCAGATCGACGAACTTCACCCCTTTGCCTCACGCAACGCTCGCTGCCGCTTGGCGGCATGGAAAGCGATACGGTTAGCCGGCTTAGCGCGACGACAAGCGCGCCAGGAACTGCCGTCAGGACTGCCAAGCTGGCTTTCGACATATCAGCCCTGATTGCAGCCGCTGCAACCCGAGGAGACACGCCAGGGTTGTGGGCGACTTTATCGATCCTTCAATGGCAAGGCGCTACTCAATTCTGCTGCCTTGTTTATTTCCGATAGATCAGGTGAAATAAGATGCTGACGGTCTACAATTGCATCGTCAACGAACACGACCTGAGATTGATCGCACTCGCCGCGCTGATCTGCGGAATTTCCTGTTTCTCTGCCGTCAACCTGCTTCACCACATCAGCCGCTCCACAGATCGGAACCGGCTTGCCTGGTTGATGATCGCGGCGACGTCGACCGGCTTCGGCATCTGGGCAACGCATTTCATCGCCATGCTCGCGTTCACACCAGGCATACCCAGTGCCTACGATCCGGCGCTCTCCGTGCTTTCGCTCGCTGCTTCGGTCGCGCTGACGGCGGCCGGCATGTGGATCGCCACCTGGCGGGACGAGTTCGATTATCATCTCGTCGGCGGTGCCGTCCTGGGCGGCGGCATCGCGGCCATGCACTACATCGGCATGGCGGCATTCGAAGTCCAAGGCCGGATCGAATGGAACCTGTTGCTCGTCGCCGTTTCCTTGCTGGCCGGCGTGACGCTTGCGGCGCTGGCGCTGCGGGTCGTGCTGCGCCGCCCCTCCTTGCGAGCGACGTCCGTCGGCGCGGTGCTGCTGACGCTGGCGATCTGCACCTTGCATTTCATCGGCATGGGTGCCGTCTCGATCTTTCCCGATTCTTCGATCGCCATATCCCAGTACACGATCGAGCCGACCTCGCAGGCTTTCGCGGCCGCGGCCGCCACGCTGGTGATCCTGGTGCTGTCGGCATCGGCGCTGTGGATCGATTTGCGCTTCCGCCGCCAGAAGCTCGAAGTCGACCGCATGCACGGCCTGGCCAACGCCGCAGTGGAGGGCCTGATCGTTTGCGACGGTAACCGCATCATCAGCGCCAATGACAGCATTGCGAGACTGACGGGCATGGCAACCGCGACGCTGAACGGAATGCAGCTTGGCGATCTCTTCGGGGCCGATATGTCCGGCTTCGGCGAACAGCCGCAGGAGGCCGAATTGAGCGGCCGCGATGGCACAGGCATTCCTGTCGAGCTGATCGCCAGGAGCATCGACTACTGTGGCAAGCCTCACAATGTAGTCGCCGTCCGCGACATTCGCGAGCGCAAGAAAGCCGAACTGGAAATCCTGCGCCTTGCCCATTTCGATCCGTTGACCGGACTGGCCAATCGCCGCAGCTTTTCCAGCAGGCTTGAGACAGAAATTGCCGCGTTGGACCGGGCTGGGAAAGGCAGTCACCTTGCGCTTCTGCTGCTCGATCTCGACCGGTTCAAGGAGGTCAACGACCTGTACGGGCACGGCGCCGGCGACGCCATGCTGCAGAAGGTTGCGCATTGCGCTGCCGGCATCCTCCGTCAAGGACAGGTGGTGGCGCGGCTGGGCGGCGACGAATTCGCCATCATCGCCCCGAACCTGACCGACCCATTGGAGGCCGGCCGAATCGCCAGCGCCCTGCTGACCGTCATGCGCGAGGAAAACCGGCTCTCTGTCGGCGGCGGCCTGGTGTCGGCCAGCATCGGCATTGCGCTTTATCCATCGGACGCCGAAAACCAGGCCAGCCTGATAAGCCACGCCGATACGGCACTCTACCGGGCCAAGACCGAAGGCAAGGACACCTACCGCTATTTCGAGGCCTCGATGGGAGCCGAGGCACGTGACAAGCGCGTCATGGAGCACGAACTGCGCCAGGCGGTCGCGCGCCAGGAGTTCTACCTCGTCTACCAGCCGCAGAAGGAGATCAGCAGCGGCAAGATGGTCGGCTTCGAAGCCCTGATCCGTTGGCGACATCCGACACGCGGCGACGTGCCCCCGAACATCTTCATCCCGGTGGCCGAAGAGAGCGGAGCCATTGGCCAGATTGGCGATTGGGTGCTGACGGCGGCCTGCGAGGAAGCCGCCCGCTGGGAAAATCCGCTGACGGTGGCCGTCAATGTCTCGGCGGTGCAGCTTCACAATACCAATTTCAGCCGCAAGGTCCATGAAACGCTGCTGAATTCCCGCCTGGCGCCCGGCAGGCTCGAACTTGAGATCACCGAAACGGCGCTTGTGAAGGACATGCCGCGCGCGCTGGCGACTTTGCGGCAGGTCAAGGCGCTGGGCGTGCGCGTGGCGATGGACGATTTCGGAACCGGCTATTCCTCGCTCTCCAACCTTCGCGCCTTCCCCTTCGACAAGATCAAGATCGATGGCTCCTTCATCAAGTCCGTCGACAAGAACGGCCAGGTCGCGGCGATCGTACGCGCCGTTCTGGGACTTGGACGCGGCCTCGGCCTGCCGGTTCTGGCGGAGGGTGTCGAGACGCTCGGCGAGCTGAAATTCCTGGACGCCGAAGCCTGCGAGATCGGCCAGGGCTACTATATCGGCAGGCCTGGTCTCATCGAGGAATTCGGCGACCTGACCGGTGTCGAGGCACCCACTGTCGGCAGCAAAGCCGCCAGCTGCGCGACAGAAGCGTTCTGGCCTTCGCGCCCACGCCTGCACTCGCGACGCGCTTTTAGAGGCTTTCGGGCTTGAGCGCCGTCTCGACCAGCCGCCTGGCGTCCGGCCCCGACCATTCCGCAGGGCCGTTCATATGGGCGATCAGGCAGCCTTCGCCGTCGATCAGCATGGTGACGGGAAGGCCGAGCGCCAGGCCGCGCGTCTTGAGGTCGTTGAACAGCGTCATCGTCGAATCCCGGTAATAGCCCAGCGTCGCGACGCCGGTATCGCTGAGGAACTTCTTCGGCTTCACATCGTCACCGGCATCGACATTGACGGCGACCACCTGAAAGGCGTCGCTGCCCATTTCCTTCTGCAGCGCATCGAGCGCCGGCATTTCGGCGCGGCAGGGCGCGCACCATGTCGCCCACAAATTGAGCAGCACCGTCTTGCCGGCATGGTCGGCAAGCGTCATCGGCTTGCCGTCCGGACCATTGAAGGCAAGGCTTTTCAAGGATTGCGGCGGATCGGCCGGCAAAAGTGCGGCAACCTCACCGGTGGCCGAGGCCGCGACCTTCTTGGCGCGATCGCTCTTGGCGACGCAGGCGACATCGTCCTTGCTGTCGCCGACGGCGGCTTGTGCCGGTGCATTGTTGCCAGACCGGCTCTCGCTGACATATACCGCGACCGCGCCGGCCAGCGCGCCCGCCACCAGGGCGGCGAGGATCAGGCGCGGGGCCGGGAAGAATTTATTACCGTCTGCCATTTTCTCAGAACTGCTCCGAAGCACGGGTTATAGCCATGAGCGACAAGAAGACCAGCAACCAGATGTGGGGCGGACGTTTTGCCTCGGGTCCGGCAGCGATCATGGAAGCGATCAACGCGTCGATCTCCTTCGACCGCAAACTCTATGCGCAGGACATCAAAGGCTCGATCGCCCATAGCGAGATGCTGGCGCAGACGGCCATTATTTCGGCGGCCGATCAAGAAAAAATCGCTCACGGGCTGAACACGATCCTGAAAGAGATCGAGGCCGGGAGCTTCGAGTTCTCGACCCGGCTCGAAGACATCCACATGAACATCGAGGCCCGCCTTGCCGACCTGATCGGCCCGGCGGCCGGCCGGCTGCACACCGCCCGCTCGCGCAATGACCAGGTGGCGGTGGATTTGAGGTTGTGGGTCAAGGACGAGTGCTTTCGCGTCGCCGAGGCATTGAAAGGGCTGATCAAGGCACTGCTGGAGCGGGCCGAAGAGCATGCGGCGACGGTGATGCCGGGCTTCACCCATATGCAGGCGGCGCAGCCCGTGACCTTCGGCCATCACTGCATGGCCTATGTCGAAATGTTTTCGCGTGACCTGTCGCGTGTACGCGATGCGATCGAGCGGATGGACGAAAGCCCGCTCGGTGCTGCAGCCCTTGCCGGCACCAGCTTCCCGATCGACCGCCACCGGACCGCCAAGGCGCTCGGCTTCCGCGAGCCGATGCGCAATTCGTTGGACAGTGTCTCGGACCGCGATTTCGCGCTGGAGTTCCTCGGCATGGCCGCGATCTGCGCCACGCATTTGTCGCGGCTGGCCGAGGAGATCATCATCTGGTCGACGCCGCAGTTCGGCTTCGTCAGGCTGTCGGACTCGTTCTCCACCGGCTCCTCGATCATGCCGCAAAAGAAGAACCCCGATGCCGCCGAACTGGTGCGCGGCAAGACCGGCCGCGTCACCGGCCATCTGGTCGGCCTGCTGACGGTGATGAAGGGCATGCCTTTGACCTATGGCAAGGACATGCAGGAAGACAAGGAATCGGTGTTCGACGCCGCCGAGACGCTCGACCTGATGCTGGCGGCGATGACCGGCATGGTTTCGGACATGACGGTCAACGCAGCCGCGATGAAAAAGGCAGCCGGCTCCGGCCACGCGACAGCGACCGACCTTGCCGACTGGCTGGTACGCACGCTCGGCCTGCCATTCCGCGAGGCGCATCATGTCACCGGCCGGGCGGTGGCGCTGGCCGAAGAAAAGAAGGTCGGGCTGGAGAGGCTTTCGCTGGAGGATTTGCAGTCGATCAATCCCGGCATCACGGCGGACATATTTTCGGTGCTGGCTGTGCAGAACTCGGTCAAGAGCCGCACCAGTTTCGGCGGCACCGCGCCGTCGGAAGTGAGGAAGCAGATCCGCGCGTGGAAAAAGCGGCTGGCGAAAGCGTGATGCCGGATATTGCGGCCAGCAATACGGCGGAAATTGCGACCAGCAATATCTCGGGGTGCAATACGCCGGGAACTCGGCTAAAAGCGGCGGCTGGCAAAAGTTTCAGACGGATGGATCGATGACCGGAAGCAGGATTTTGGTGACGCTCGCGCTTCTGGCGGCGATGGCGGCCGTTTCGGCCTGCGGCAGGAGGGCCGGTCTCGACACGCCCTATGAGGCAGCCGTGCAAGCGCGCAAGGATGCCTCCAAGGCCCACCAGCCTGTGCCGCCGGAGCCGGAAAAACCGGTCGTGGACAAGAAGTTCATCCTCGACCCGCTGATCTAGAACCGATGAGACTGGGTTCGGTCTTTCTAAACCCGATCTCATCGCGCTCCAACTTCCCGGAACCACTCTCGTGAACCATTTCGACTACCGCGACGGCGTGCTGCATGCCGAGGACGTGGCGATCCCCGATATCGCCGCACAGGTCGGCACGCCGTTCTACTGCTATTCGACGGCCACCTTGACCAGGCACTACCGGGTGTTCGCGCAGGCCTTTGCCGGGCTCGACGCGCTGGTCTGCTATGCCATGAAGGCCAATTCCAACCAGGCCGTTCTGCGGACGCTGGCGAAGCTCGGCGCCGGCGCCGACGTGGTTTCGGAAGGTGAATTGCGCCGGGCGCTGGCCGCCGGCATCCCGGCCGGCAAGATCCTGTTTTCGGGCGTCGGCAAGACCGCACGCGAAATGGACTTTGCCCTTGCCGCCGGCATCTTGTGCTTCAACGTCGAATCCGAGCCTGAACTCGAGCTCTTGTCGGCCCGAGCCGTGGCGCTTGGCAAGGTGGCGTCGATCTCGCTGCGCATCAATCCCGATGTCGACGCCAAGACCCACAAGAAGATCTCCACAGGCAAGGCCGAGAACAAGTTCGGCATTCCGTGGCAGAAGGCGCGTCAGGTCTATGCCCGCGCGGCAACACTTCCCGGCATCAAGGTCACCGGCATCGACACCCATATCGGCAGCCAGATCACCGAGTTGCAGCCTTTCGACGACGCCTTCGCCCTGCTTGTCGATCTGGTCGGCGCGCTGCGCACTAACGGCCATGCCATCGAGCATATCGATCTCGGCGGCGGCCTCGGCATTCCCTACCGCGTCGACAACAACCCGCCGCCCTTGCCCGACGCCTATGCCCAGATCGTCAGGAAGCATGTCACCAAGCTCGGGCTGAAGGTGATGTTCGAGCCGGGCCGGCTGATATCGGGCAATGCCGGCATCCTCGTCTCGGAAGTGATCTTCGTGAAGGAAGGCGACGCCAAGAATTTCCTCGTCGTCGATGCCGCCATGAACGATCTGATCCGGCCGACGCTCTACGACGCTTTTCACGACATCCGCCCGGTCGTGCAGCCGCCGGCCGACACGCCACGCATGATGGTAGATGTGGTCGGCCCGGTCTGCGAGACCGGCGATTATATCGGCCTCGACCGCGATCTGCCGAGGCTGAAGGCCGGCGACCTGATTGCCGTCTCCACCGCCGGCGCCTACGGCGCGGTGCAGGCCGGCACCTACAACACCCGCCTGCTGGTGCCGGAGGTGCTGGTCGACGGCGACCGCTTCCACGTCGTGCGTCCACGCCTGACCTATGACGACCTGATCGGGCTGGATTCCGTGCCCGACTGGCTCGCATAGAAACACTTCGTCTCGAACGCCCGATAGTAGCGCTATAGCCGGTTCTGGATGAGTGCCCTTGTTTCGGCGATCCTGTCCTCGTCGCGGCGATAGAATGTCCATTGCTTGATGCGCCTGGCGCGCAGCAGGCCGGCCTGGGTGAGCACGCGCATATGCTCGCTCAACGTCGCTTGGGTGATGCCGAGCTTCTCGGCGATCAGCAGCGCGCAAACGCCGTCCTCGACCAGATCGCCGTCCGCCTGGGGCGGGAAATGCGCGCGCGGATCCTTCAGCCAGTCGAGAATCTGCAGCCTGCGTTCGTTGGCAATCGCCTTGAAAACATCAACCTCTTGCATTTAGGCATTTTGCCAAGTTACTAATTACTGTCAATCCCGAGGAGATCACCATGTTGCAGGGCAATACCGTGACACGCGAGCGCATTGCCGCGATGGAACCGCGCATCCGCGCCTATATCAGACACACACCGGTACTGCGCGTCGACATGGCCGACTTCGACCGGCCGCCGCTGACGGTCGACCTGAAGCTCGAATGCCTGCAGCATTCCGGCTCGTTCAAGGCACGTGGCGCCTTCACCAATCTCCTTGAACGGCCGGTCCCCGAGGCGGGTGTCGTCGCCGCGTCGGGCGGCAATCATGGTGCGGCCGTCGCCTATGCCGCCATGCGACTCGGCCACAAGGCGACCATCTTCGTTCCGGAGGTGAGCCCGGCGGCCAAGCTGGAGCGAATCCGCAGCTACGGCGCCGAGCTGATCGTCGGCGGCGCCCGCTACGCCGAGGCGCTGGCCGCCAGCGAACGGTTCGCCGAGGAAACCGGCGCCTTGCAGATCCATGCCTTCAACCAGCAGGAGACGCTGATCGGCCAGGGTACGCTCGGGCTGGAAATCGAGAGCGACCTGCCTGAGATCGACACGCTGCTGGTCGCTGTCGGCGGCGGCGGCCTGATCGGCGGCATCGCTGCCTGGTTTGCCGGCCGCATCCGCATCATCGCCATCGAGCCGGAAGGGGCACCGACGCTTTACCGCGCCTTCGAGGCCGGACACCCCGTCGATGCACCAGCCGAGGGCATCGCCGCCGATTCGCTGGCGCCAAAGCGTGTCGGCGAGATGATGTTCCCGATCGCCGAAGCCTTTGTCGAACGCTCGATCCTGGTCAGCGACGACGACATCATCGCCGCGCAGAAGGCGCTGTGGAACCGGGTCCGCATCATCTCCGAGCCGGGTGGCGCCGCGGCCTTTGCCGCGATCCTGTCCGGCCGCTATGCGCCGGCACCGGGCGAACGCGTCGCCATGCTGGTCTGCGGGGCGAACGCCAACCTCACAACCTTTTGACCGCAATCATAACTATGGAACTATAACGGCGGCCTTCACGTTTTTTCAAACTGCCTCGCCTTTGCCGTGTTTGCTGGTATTCTTCGAGTCGTGAGGCTTGGGCTATCGTGCCCGCACCACAGCATGATCCCGAAGAGTGGAATCCGGTTTTCGGAAACAGATCATGCTCAAGGAGATAGAGCCCTGTCCCGGTTCTTTCGGGATGGAATAGGCTCTAGGAAGGGCCGATGACGCAACGACCCACCTTCAGCAGCGATCGCGGCCTGGCCGGGCGCCTAGCCTTGAGCCGGCTGGCGACGCGGGTCTCGATGATGGTCGAGCGTGGCTGGCCGTTGCTGCTCCCGCTCGTCATCGTCGCCAGCCTGTTCCTCAGCGTTTCATGGCTCGGCATCTTCTCACGGCTGCCGGATATGGCGCGCATCGGCCTTGTCGCCGCCTTCGCCATCGCGGCGCTGGCCGCGCTCTATCCGCTGCGCTTCTTCCGCATCCCTGGTGCCGCCGAAATCGACCGCCGCATCGAGGCGGCCAATCAATTGTTGCACAGCCCGGTGCTGGTGCAGACCGACCGGCCTAGCGGCAGGGAAAGCAGCTTCTCGCAAGCGCTCTGGCGCGAACACCAGAAGCGCATGGCCGGAAAGCTCGACAGCCTTGGTGCCGACCTGCCGCGCACGCGCGTGCCGGAGCGCGATCCCTGGGGGCTGCGCGCGGTGGCGGCACTTTTGTTCGTTACCGCCTTCGCCTTCTCCTTCGGGCCGACGGGCGGCAGGGTCAGCGACGGGTTCAATGCCCATGGCGCGCAAGATGCCGTGCCGCCGCGCATCGACGCCTGGGTGACGCCACCGGCGTATACCGGCAAGCCGCCGATCTTCCTGACCGCCGACGCCAACCAGGCGACGCCGACCTTCACCGTTCCCGAAGGCAGCGATGTGTCGTTGCGCGTGACCGGCGGCTCGGGCGAGGAAACGCTCGACTATGCCGACAAGAATGGCAATTCCCGCGCCATCGACCCGGCCGGGCCGCAGGCCGCCGCCACGGCCAAGCCGGCGGCAAGCCCGACGACGACGTCCAAGATACGTCAGTTCACCGGCAAGCTGACCGGCGACGGCACGCTGACGCTGACATCGGGCGAGGATCAGCTCGGCCGCTGGGCCTTCGCGGTCATAACCGACAAGCCGCCGCAGATCCGCTTCGTCGGCGAGCCGAAGCGAGCCGCCAACGGCGCCTTCGAACTCAACTACCAGATCGACGACGACTATGGCGCCGCCAACGCCAAGGCGGTTTTCACGCTTGCCGATCCGCAGGCACCGAATGCGCATCCGCTCTATGGTCCGCCTGAAATGCCACTGTCGCTGCCGCGCCGCGGCGGCAAGTCGAATGCCGCCAAGACCTCCAAGGACCTGACTGAACATGTCTGGGCCGGCAACAGCATCAAGCTGACGCTGGTCGCCACCGACGATGCCGGCCATACCGCATCAAGTGAGACCAAGACGCTGCTGATGCCGGAGCGGCCATTCGCCAATCCGCTGGCGCGGGCCGTGATCGAGCAGCGCCGCCTGCTGGCGCTCGACGCCAATGCCAAGCCCCGCGTGCTCGACCTGATGGACGCCATCACGCTGCGTCCGGAAGACACGTTCGACAACATGTCCCACTACCTCGCCATCATGAGCGCCCGCAGCCGGCTGAAGATGGCCGACAGCGACGATCAATTGCGCGGCGAGGTCTCCTATCTCTGGGAGATCGCGCTCGGCATCGAGGAAGGCAATCTCTCGGCCGCGGAAAAGCGGCTGCGCCAGGCGCAGCAGGCACTTCAGGACGCCATCAAGAATGGCGCCAGCGACGCTGAAATCGAAAAGGCGATGAAGGAACTGCGCGAGGCGATGAACCAGTTCCTGCAGGAATTCGCCGAGCGCGCCAAGCAGAATCCCAACGCCCCGCAGATGCAGCAGAATGGCCAGGAACTGCGCCAGAGCGATATCGACCGCATGATGGACCAGATCGAGAACCTGGCGAAGTCGGGCGACCGCGACAAGGCGCAGCAATTGCTGTCGCAACTGCAGGACATGATGAACAACCTGCAGGCCGGCCGTCAGCAGCAAGGCGGCCAGCAGGACAGCGAGATGCGCCAGCAGATGGACAAGCTCGGCGATATCCTGCGCCGCCAGCAGGAGATGATGAACGATACCTTCCGCATGGACCAGATGCAGCGCGGCGAACGCCAGCGCGGACAGAACCGCGACGAACAGCTCGGCGAAGGCAGCGGTCAGGACGAGGAGAAGCCGGGCGTCGGCGAGGACCGCGATCCGCTCGCCCGGCAAAAACCGATGACGCCGCAGGAATTCGCCGACGCGCTGAAGCAGCTGCAGCAGGGCCAGGGCCAGCTGAAAAGCGACCTCGAGCAATTGAAGAAGGGACTCGAAGGCATGGGCATGGAGCCCAATGAAGGATTTGGCGAGGCCGGCAAGTCGATGGGCAATGCCGAACAGGCGCTCGGCGAAGGCGAAGGCGACGAGGCCGTCGGCCATCAGGGCCGGGCGCTGGAAGCGCTGCGCAAGGGCGCCAAGGACATGATGAAGCAGATGCAGGCCATGCAGGGCGACCAGGGCGGCAGCGAGCAAGGCGGCCGCCAGCAGAACGCCGATCGTGACCCGCTCGGCCGGCCACGCGCGAGCCAGGGTCCCGACTTTGGCGATTCGGTGAAAGTGCCCGACGAGATCGACGTACAGCGAGCGCGCCAGATTCTGGAAGCGATCCGCAAGCGGCTCGGCAATGCGCTGAGCCCCGACATCGAACGCAGCTACCTGGAACGGCTGCTCGAGCTGAAATAGCGCAATTCCAGGAAAAGTGTGAAGCGGTTTTCCGTCCGGAATTGCGATAAAACAAAGGGATTGCCGCGCCTCCACCCCACTCGCCCCCCTTCCAACGGTTGCACCCCATGCCCAGACTTGGCGCCGTAACCCCCATCCTGCGCATCTTCGACATTGCCAAGGCGGGTGAATTCTACATCGACTTCCTCGGCTTCGAAGTGCAGTGGGAACATCGCTTCGACGACAACGCGCCACTTTACATGGCGGTCGGCCGCAATGGCTGCGTCCTGCATCTCAGCGAACATCACGGCGACGGTGCACCCGGCATCGCCGTGCGCATCAAGGTCGAGGACATCGCCGCACTGCATCGCGAGTTGATCGGCAAAAACTACCGCTTCGCCAGGCCGGGCCTGGAAGAGACGCCGTGGAAGACCCGCGAGGTATCGGTCGCCGATCCATTCGGCAACCGCCTGCATTTCTACGAGGATGCCGCCGGCTGATTCAGCCTGTTGACGAACGCTTCGCGGATTGCCTCTTGCATACCATCGATCGCCTCGCCGGAGGCATTCGGGTTGCGGTGCATCACCACATTCGAGGAATCGATATCGCCGAACCCGTCCGCGGCCGTCAGTTCGCGACAGCCGTCCGGAATGTTGCTGCGCGAAATCGGCGCGATCGCCAGTCCCGAGGTGACGGCGAGCTTCAGGCCGCCGGTGGTGTCGCTGGTATAGGCGACACGATAGGCAAGATTGCGCTGTTCCAGTGATTTGATGGCGAAATCCTTGCACCAGCCGGCGCGGTTGTAGAGCGCGATCGGCACCGGCTGTTCCTCATGCATGTGGTGCAGGGTCGATGTCACCCACACGGTCGGGTCATGCATCAGCACCTCGCCGCCGGCAGGATCCTGCCATTCGAACACCACGCACAGATCGAGTTCGCCGGCGGCAAGCGCGGCTATCTGTGCCCCCGAATGGGCATAGCGCACGGTGACCTCGACCTGCGTGTGGCGCTTCGAAAAAGCGCCGAGCGCGCGCGACAGGATGGCGTGGCCATACTCCTCGGGAATGCCGATGCGCACCGGCCCGCCTAGCGGCGCTGCCGCCATCGACGCCGCCGTCTCGTCGAGCAGCGAAACGATGCGGCGGGCGTTGACGATGAGTTCGCCGCCGCGCCGCGTCAGCGCGACGCCGCGCGAACCGCGCTCGAACAGGCTGTCGCCGATCAGCTCTTCGAGCTTCTTCATCTGCATCGAGACCGCCGACTGGGTACGGCCGGCCTGCTCGGCCGCTTTGGTGAAATTGCCGGTTTCGGCAATGGCCACGAAGGTGCGCAAGAGGTCGCTGTCGAGATTTGGCCGCATGAAATCCGCCATAAGGAAATTTGATCGCTGATATCATTCCAATTCGTTTGCAACATGTCAAATGCAGGATGATAGTGGCCTCACCCATTGGATATGCGGCTGCGAAATCAGCCGCGGACCAATCAAGAGTCCTCACTCGTGCCCGCTGCCCGAAACGGTGGCGGGTTCTTTTTACCCGGGCGCGCAGGAGCTTGGATGCAGATGCAGAATCGGATGGTGGGCGGCATCCTGAGCCTGTGCCTCGGCGTGCTGGTCTTTTCGCTGCAGGATCCGCTCGTCAAAGCGGTGTCGAGCGGTTATCCCGTGACCGAGGTGATGGCGATCCGCTCGATCATCGCTCTGCCGATCCTGATCGTTCTGGTCCATGCCGATGTCGGCCTGCGGGCGATCCTGTCGAAGCGATTCGGCATGCTGACGATGCGCGCCTTCATCCAGTTCACCTCCTATACGATGTACTATCTGGCGATCGCCGCTCTGCCGCTGGCCGATGCGGTGGCGCTCTACTTCATGGCACCGCTGTTCATCATGGCGCTGGCCGGGCCGTATCTTGGCGAGCGCGTCTCCTGGCGGACGCTGGCGACCGTGCTGATCGGGCTGTTCGGCGTCCTCGTGATGTTGCGTCCCGGCACCGGGCTATTCGACTGGGCGGCGCTGTTGTCGCTGGGCTCGGCGGCGCTCTATGGCTTTTCGCAGCTGATGGCCCGCAAGATCGGCGACACCGAATCGTCCACCGTCATGGCCTTCTATCAGAACGGCGCCTATCTGGTCGGCGCGGCCTTGGTTGCCGGCGCATTTCACCTGGCCGGCATTACCCACGCCGCCCACCCGAGCCTGGAATTCCTGGTGCGGCCGTGGCTGTGGCCGACGCTGCCCGATTTTCTCAAGATGGCGGCCTGCGGTTTCGTCGCCTCCGCCGGCATGATTCTGTTGTCGCAGGCCTACAGGCTGGCGCCGGCCAATCGCGTTGCCACCTTCGAATACACCGGCATCCTGTGGTCGCCGCTGTGGGGTTTCCTGTTCTTCGCCGAAGTGCCGCGGTCGACGACCGTGATCGGTGCGGCCTTGATCATTGGCGCTGGCCTGCTGGCGCTCAACACCGAACGGCGCAGGAGCGCTCCACCCGTGCTCGCTGCCACCGATCCAGCCTGATCAGGCGAAGCAGATCAGCGCCTGTTCGACGCGCGAGCGGATTTCAGCCAGCGTAAAGGGCTTCTGCACGACATCGAGGATGATGCCGTTCAACTCCTCGGCGCGCTCGCGCTGGTCGGCATAGCCGGTCATCAGCATGATCTTCATCGACGGGAAGAGCGCTGCCGCCGCGATGGCCATCTCGATGCCGTCCATCTCCGGCATGCGGATGTCGGATACGACGAGATCGTAGCCGCCACGCGTGGCCTGGATCAGCGAAAGCCCTTGCGCGCCGTCCGCCGCGATATCGATCGTGTGCCCGGCGCGTTCAAGCGCGCGGGCGGCCAGGGTGCGGACGGACTCATCGTCCTCGATGATCAAAAGCTTTGCCATGGCCGGCATATTTGGCCGCGAAAGGTTGACTTTTCCTGAAAGCGCGGAGAGTCAACGAGCCTTTTTGAAGTCGCTTAGACGTCGCCCTTGACGACACCGACAAATGGCAACTCGCGAAAAGCGTGCGCGACATCCATGCCGTAGCCGACGACGAAATAATCCGGGCAGTCGAAGCCGACATAGTCGGCATTGAGCGCAGTCTGGCGGCGCATGCGCTTGTCGAGCAGCACGGCGATGGAACAGCTTTTGGCGCCGCGCGACAGCATCAGATCGCGGGTAAAGCTCAGCGTCTTGCCCGATTCGAGAATATCGTCGATCAACAGCACGTCGCGGCCGGCCACCTCATTGTCGATGTCGCGCAGCACCCTCACCTCGCCACTGGTAGTGCCGGCGCCGTAACTGGAGATGAAGATGAACTCGACCTCCGGCGACAGGCCGACATCGTGCATCGCGCGGATAAGGTCAGCGGCGAAGATGAACGAGCCCTTCAGCACCGAGATCACCAAGAGATCGTGATAGTCGTGGGCGGCGATCTCCTTGGCGAGCTCAAGGTTGCGCCGGGCGATCGCCGATGCTGAAAACAGGACTTCGATGTCCTTGCCGCGTACGATTGGCATTGGTGTTCCTCGGTAATCGCCTATTGGGCGAAAGTGACCAAAACGGTTCTTACGCCGTTCTTAGGCACGTCGAGCCTGCTGGCAAAGCCGAATCTTTCGCCGGACGCCAGTGAACGGCCGGATGTCCCCAACGTATAGCGGGTTGTACGCCCGTCATTGCCGGTCACCCGGATTTCGAGCGGCGGCAGTTGCGCCGGTTTCGCCCCGTCATTGGTGGCCTCGCCATCGACGAACAGCGCGGGGTTCGGCCCAGAGGCATCGACGCGTGACGTGACATCGGAAATAGTGAGCGCCGGCGCCGGCGCGCCGGACAGGAACGGCGCCTGGCGCACCAGCGCATGACCGCCGGAGACCCAAAAGGCGGCCAATGCGGCGCCAAGGCCGGCGATCCAGAAGATCGGCCCGCCGCGCGAGGCCGTTGGCCGCTCCGCCGGGGCCTCGGGCTTGCGCAGCATGTCCATGCCTTCGATAGGCGGCATGACGATCGCGCGCGGCAACGGCGAAACGCTTTCCACGTCAGGGACAAGACGCGGCATCACCATGTAGTCGGCATCGACGATGTCGGCAGCCGAACCACGCATGAACCGGTCCGTAGCGGCAATTGCCGCCGGATCGGTCATGATTTCGCCGGAAACCGGGCGCGCGGTTCGATCGTCAGCCATCATGGCCCCAGCATTGCAGCACGTGTTCGCTTTTCGTTTCTTTTGCGTAAACACAAATGGTTAACGCTTCCCCTCCGGAGCCCTCGTGACGAGCCGAAAAAGCCCAGGAATTAACCGCCGGTTAACCATGCCGGCCGATGGTCTTTACCAAGAACAGGCTGGCTCGCCGCCGTGCCGAATTTCAGGTCGTCGAAATTGATTCGCTTCGAAAATGTCGGCCTCCGCTATGGCATGGGTCCGGAGATCCTCCGCGACATCTCCCTGCACATCCCGGAGCGCTCCTTCCAGTTCCTGAGCGGGCCTTCGGGCGCCGGCAAGACGACGTTGCTGCGCCTGCTGTTCATGTCGCTGAAGCCGACGCGCGGGCTGATCACCATCTTCGGCAAGGATCGCTCACGCATCTCGCGCACCGAGCTGCCGCATTTGCGCCGCCGCATCGGCGTGGTGTTCCAGGACTTTCGCCTGCTCGACCACATGACCACCTACGAGAACGTCGCGCTGCCGCTGCGCGTGCGCGGGCGCGAGGAAGCAAGCTACCGCACCGATGTCACCGAGCTGTTGAAGTGGGTTGGACTGGGCGAGCGCATGCATGTGCTGCCGCCGGTTCTGTCCGGCGGCGAGAAACAGCGCGCAGCGATCGCGCGAGCACTGATCGAGCAGCCGGAAATCCTGCTGGCCGACGAGCCGACCGGCAATGTCGATCCGCCACTGGCGCGACGCCTGCTGCGGCTGTTCATCGAGCTCAATCGTCTCGGTACCGCCGTGGTGATCGCCACCCACGACCTCGGCCTGATGGAACAGGTCGACGCGCGCCGCATGATCCTGGCCGGCGGAAGGCTGGACATCTATGACTGAACTGTCCGCCGAACATCTCGAAGCACACGAGCAGGACGCCGAGGCGGCCGCAGCAAGACCGCGCGTCCAGCGCAGGATGGCGCCGATCGTGCCGGCGCAGAACATCGCCGGCCGGGCGCTGGTGCTGGTCATCGCCATCATGACCTTCCTGTCCTGCTTGACCTTCGGTGCGGTGACACTGGTACGCGATACGGCTTCCGTCTGGGAGAACCAGATTTCGCGCGAGGCGACGATCCAGATCAAACCCGTCGACGGCATCGACATGGAGGCTGCCCTTGCCCAGGCATCGCAGATCGCCGGCGAATTCCCTGGCGTCAAGGCGACAAGGATCATCGATCGCGAGGCGACCGCGAGGCTCCTGGAGCCGTGGCTGGGCTCTGGTCTCAACATCGACGAGTTGCCGGTGCCGCGCCTGATCATCGTCACCATCGATGAGAACAGCCCGCCCGATTTCGCCGCCATGCGCGCCGCGATCACGCCGAAACTGCCGAGCGCATCGCTCGACGATCACCGCACCTGGGTCGACCGGCTGGTCGCCATGGCCCGCACAACGGTGACCATCGGCATCGCCGTGCTGGCGCTGATGCTGTCGGCGACGGTTCTGACCGTGGTGTTCGCTACACGCGGTGCCATGGCCGGTAACGGCCACATCATCGAGGTGCTGCATTTCGTCGGCGCCGAGGCGCGCTTCATCGCACGCGAATTCCGCCGGCATTTCCTGGTCACCGGCATGAAGGGAGCGGCTGCTGGCGGTGCCGCGGCAGTGCTCGTCTTCATCGTTTTTTCCTGGTGGTCGTCGCGCAACATGGCAACGCCGCAGGCTGATCAGGCGACCGCCCTGTTCGGCAATTTTGCCATCGGTTCGGCAGGCTATCTCGGTGTCGTCTTGATGGTGCTGGTGATCGGCGGGCTCACGGCTGCGACGTCCCACGTCACCGTCGTCGCCTATCTCAGCGACATCGATGTTCGCCAACCGGATGCAGGCTAACAAGGCAGGGTGATCACGGATGGAGAATTCGCGTAACGCAAAGTGCGTCTTTTACCTACCCAAGGCCGCATTTCAGGGTTAACCATATGGCGATGGACGCGCGGGATTCGACCGGTACGGCTGGACAGTTGCCAGTGGTGGTTGCCCTTTCGCGTGACCGTAGCACGATGAGCCGTCTAAGGGCCGCGTTGCGTATATCCGCTCTTTTCGTGCTTGTCCTCGCAACATTGTTTGCCGGCGGTTTCGGCTGGTTCGCCAACAAGGTCAGCCATCTGACGACGCCAGCCAATCCGGCCAGGGCAGATGCGATCATCGTGCTGACCGGCGGCCAGTCGCGCCTCGATGCGGCCATGGATCTGCTTGCGTCCGGCAAGGGCGAGCGGCTTCTGATTAGCGGCGTGCACCCTTCCGCCAGCCGTCGCCAGTTGCAGGCGGCGACCGGTGGTGACATCAGGCTGTTCTCCTGCTGCGTCGACATCGACCGCGCCGCGCTCGACACGATCGGCAATGCCGAGGAAAGCGCCAAATGGGTCGAGAGCCATGCCTATGGCACGGTGATCCTCGTCACCAACAATTATCATATGCCGCGCAGCCTGCTGGAAATGGGCCGGCTGCTGCATGGCGCCAAGCTTGAGCCCTATCCGGTGGTCAATTCCAATCTCGACAATGGCGGCTGGATGACCAAGCCGCGGGCATTGCGTGTGCTGTTCACCGAGTACAATAAATATTTGCTGGCGCTGGCGCGTGGCATCGTGCCGGTCAAGCCGACGCCCAACGGCATCGCGCTGGCCGAAACCGCGGCCGGCGGCTGAACCATTATCGCCCGCCGGCAGCGCCCGATATCCCCTTGAGCCGCGCGACCTCCTGCTCAAGGCGCTCGATCCGCTTGTCTCTCTCGCCGAGTGCAGCCGCCACGTCGGCCGCCTCGAAACGCTGCGGGATATGCTGCGGGCAATTGGCATCCCAGGCCGAGACCGTGAACAGGATAACCTGCTCGGGGCGTGCCTTGTAATCCTGCGGCATCAGTTTCGCCAGCAGTTCGGTATCGTTCTCGACAACGCGCGCCGTACCCCAGAGCTTGATGCGCTGGCGGTGCATATAGTCGATCAGGAACAGGAAGGCCTGCGGATTGTCGGCCAGGTTGCCCTGCGTAATGAACTGCCTGTTGCCGGAGAAATCCGCGAAGCCGATCGTGTGTTCATCCAGCACCTTGAGGAAGCCGGCCGGCCCGCCGCGATGCTGGATGTAGGGCTGGCCATCGCCATTGGCCGTCGCCAGGAAGACGCTGGTCTGCATCTCGATGAAGGCGGCAAGATCGGGAGTGATGACGGCTTGCCAGCCGCCACGCTCCTCGACGCGGGCATAGGATTGGCGTGAGCCCTTGCGGGCCTGGATCGCCTTGACAGTCGGCGTGAAGGCGACGTCGCTGGTGAAAGCATGCGCGTTCATCGAAAGCCTCCTGGAATTGCTCTAAAGCCCGAGTTCCGACAGTGTTGGGTGGTCATCCGGCCGCCGACCGAGCGGCCAGTGATATTTGCGGTCAGCCTCGCCGATCGGCAGGTCGTTGATGCTGGCGATGCGCAGGCGCATCAGCCCGTGTTCGTCGAATTCCCAATTCTCGTTGCCGTAGCTGCGGAACCATGAACCGCTGTCGTCGCGCCACTCATAGGCGAAGCGCACCGCGATCCGGTTGGCGTGGAAGGCCCAGACCTCCTTGATCAGCCGATAGTCAAGCTCGCGGCTCCATTTGCGCGTCAGAAACGCCTGGATGGCATCGCGCCCTTGCAGGAATTCGGCCCGGTTACGCCAGCGACTGTCGATTGTGTAGGCGAGCGCGACCCGTGCCGGATCACGGGAGTTCCAGGCGTCCTCGGCCATGCGCGCCTTTTGCGCTGATGTCTCTGCGGTGAAGGGCGGCAGTGGCGGCCGGGCTTCGGACATGGCAACTCCTTTGCGAGGCCATGCTGCAGGCAGGCCGGACACCCAATATAAAGCCTTCCATCCTTCCAATGCAGATGGCATATTTGCAACTCATCCTTCCATTTTCCGGAAGAAGCTATGGATCGTCTCGAAGCCATGTCGCTCTTTGTCGCCGCGGTGGAGGCCGGCAGCCTTTCCGCAGCCAGCCGCCGTTTCGGCATTCCGCTGGCGACGGTCAGCCGCAAGGTTTCCGATCTGGAACGCCATCTGAACACACGCCTTTTGAACCGCTCGACGCGCAGGCTGACGCCGACCGATGCCGGCCAGGCCTATCTTGCCGCCTGCCGCCGCATCCTCGACGACGTCGGTGAGGCCGAACGCACGGCTGCCGGAGAGTACAGCGCTCCGACCGGCGAACTGGCCATCACCGCGCCGGTCGTCTTCGGCCGCCTGCACGTGCTGCCGGTCGTCACCGGTTTTCTCGCCGCCTATCCCGACGTGGACATCCGCCTGACATTGGCCGACCATATAACCCAGCTGGTCGAGGACCATTTCGACCTCGCCATCCGCATCGGCCAGTTGCCCGATTCGAGCCTGGTCGCCATGGGCGTCGGCGCGATCCGCCGTGTCGTTTGCGCCAGCCCCGCCTATCTGGGTGAACACGGCACGCCGATCACCCCGGAAGAGCTGGAAACACACGATTGCATCACCTTTGAGGGACTTGCTTCCGCCGCCACCTGGAGCTTCATCAAGGGCAAGGCAGAAATCCCGATTCAGGTCCATTCACGGCTTCAGGTCAACACCGCCGAAGCGGCCATCGATGCGGCGATTGCCGGCGTCGGGCTCACCAAAGTGCTCTCCTACCAGATCGAGGCCGCGCTGCGGTCCGGCACGCTACGCCTCCTCCTGGAGGAGTTCGAGCCGGCGCCATGGCCGGTAAATCTGGTGCATGCGGGCCACGGCCTGCTGCCGGTGAAGCTGCGTGCCTTCCTCGATTTTGCCGGCCCGCGCCTGAAAGAGCGGCTGGCGCGGCTGAAGTAGCGGAAACCGGGTCTGCCCAATCGGCGACCGTTTTTCTTCGTCGGTCAAGGCGCCTCGCGGCCATTTCCTTTTTCCCCGCGCTTGGTGTAACCAACGCTCACCTCCTCACCGGGCCTCCCCCATGCTCTATGCCAGATCGCTGACGTTCAATTTCGTCTTCTACGTCAATCTGATCGTCCAGATGATCCTCTGGACCCCCTATTATTTCCTGTCGCCCCGTCACCGCGCCTGGTTCGTGCCGAAATTCTGGTCGCGCACCTCCATGTGGCTCTTCGACAAGATCGCTGGAACGAAGAGCGACATCACTGGCCAGGAAAACCTGCCAGCAGGCTCGTTCATCCTGGCGCCCAAGCACCAGTCGTTCTGGGACGCGATCGCCTTCTTTCCCTTCCTCCAAGACCCGCTCTACATCTTGAAACGAGAGCTGACCTGGATTCCGTTCTTCGGCTGGTACATCATGAAGATGCGGATGATCCCGGTTCACCGCGGCAGCCGCTCGAAGGCACTGAAGGCCGTGGTCGCCGCGACCAAGGAGGAGATGGCGCGCAACCCTCGCCAGCTGATCATCTATCCCGAGGGCACGCGCCGGGCGCCGGGCGACGAGCCGGCTTACAAATACGGTATCGTCGAAATCTATGCGCAGCTTGGCGTTCCAGTGGTGCCGGTTGCCCATGTCGCCGGCCTTTATTGGCCGCGCCGGAAATTCCTGCGCTACCCCGGCACCATCAAGGCACGCTTCCTGCCGCCGATCCCGCCCGGCTTGAGCAAGGACGAGTTCATGGCACGCCTGATCGGCGAGACGGAGGCCGCCTGCGATCAGCTTCTCATTGAGGCATCCCACGAACCCAATCCGCCGGCCTTGCCGCCGACGGCGGTGAAGCGGTTGCAGGAACTCGGCGCGAAAGCCTGAGCGAAAACTCCTGGGCCAGTTTTCAACCAAACACTGCCAGCGCTGTGGTCAACACCAGCGTCACGGCAAAGACCAAATTGACGATCCGCGAGGTTGCCGGCTGGCGCAGGAAGCGCGCGAACGCTGCTCCCGCGACGAGCCACACGGCATGGATGGCGACGATCATCAGGGCGAGAACCGTCAGCCTCAGCCATGGACCGAGCTCAGCGACGCCTTGTTTCGACGAAGCCCCGGCGAACACGGCGGCGATCGCCACATAGGCCTTTGGATTGGCGACCGCGAGAAGGAACCCAGCCAGCCATGTCGGGCGCGAAGCCTCGGCGGCGCGTGCCGCCAAGGGCGGGGCCGTGGCGATCTTGAAGGCGAGATAGAGGATGTAGGCGGCGGACGCGACAGCCAGCAGCGGCGCCAGCTTCGGCATCGACGTGAGCACCGCCATGACCCCGGTCGCCACGACCAGCAGCACGGCGATCGTGCCCAGGATGATCCCCCCGGCATAGCGCAGCGAGTGGCGCAGGCCGAAGGCGGCCCCGACGGCGGTGACGCTTATCGTTGCCGGCCCTGGGCTGCCCATGACGACCGTGGCGGCAAGCACCAGCGCGGGCAACTGACGCCACAGATCCGGCTGCGAAAGAAGCGGCTCAGCCATATGCACCCTTTGTCTCGCCCCGTGCGAACGAGGCTATGGCAAGACAAGAGGGTCGTCTTGGACGTTCGTGCGAGGAGCGGTCGCCGAAAGCTTCAGCCGCTCGCCCTGTCGAGTTCGGCCATGTCGTCGGCGCTCAGTTTCAGCGACGCCGCCTTGATCAGGCTGTCCATCTGCTCGGGCTTGGTGGCGCTGGCGATCGGCGCGGTGACGCCTGGCCGCGCGATAGCCCAGGCAAGCGCGACTTCCGCTTGCTTGGCCGAATGCCTGGCCGAAACGCCGTCAAGTGCCGCAAGAATGCGCATGCCGCGCGCATTGAGATAGTCCTTCACCCCGCCGCCACGCGGGCTTTGGCCAAGATCGGCCTCGCTGCGGTATTTGCCGCTGAGAAAGCCCTTGGCCAGGCTGAAATAAGTGATGACGCCGATGTCTTCTGCCACGCAGAGATCACGCAGCGGCCCGTCAAAGGACGAGCGATCGTAAAGATTGTATTCCGGCTGCAGCACCTCGTAGCGCGGCAGGCTGCGCAGACTCGCCACATCAAGTGCGGCGCGCAACTGGGCGGCGTCGAGGTTCGAGCAGCCGGCATAGCGGATCTTGCCCTTGGCGAGCAGCTTCTCGTAGGCGCCAAGGGTTTCCTCGTAGGGCGTCGTCGGGTCCGGCCAGTGCGACAGATAGAGGTCGATGGTGTCGGTCTGCAGCCGCTTCAGCGATGCGTCGACGGCCTTTTCGATGTATGCGGCGGACAGGTCCTTGTGGCCCTGCCCCATATCCGAACCGACCTTGGTGACCACGATGACCTTGTCACGATTGCCACGGTCCTTCATCCACTTGCCGATGATGGTTTCCGACTCCCCGCCTTTGTGGCCGGGCACCCAGCGCGAATAGGCATCCGCCGTATCGACGGCGTTGAGGCCGGCGCCGACGAAGCGGTCGAGGAGGTCGAACGAGGTTTTCTCGTCGGCGGTCCAGCCGAAGACATTGCCGCCCAGAACCAGCGGCGCGATGGAAAGGTCGGTGCGACCGAGACGGCGTTTCTGCAAGGCGGATCTCCGGGATGATTGGGCGGACGAATGGCGCCCGCGGGCTGAGGTTCGGAACCTAACCTAGGTCTCGACTGATCGAGGTCAAAGGCCTGGCCGCCTTTTTCCGCAGAGCCAGCTTCACAAAGGCGCGACCCGCCTGGCGACATCCTCCAGCCAATGGTCACGAATGCCCAGCGCCTCGAGATGCTCCAGCGTGCTGAGCACATAATCCTCGTTGATGCCTGACTGGCCGACCGCGCCGCGCACCACGGCCGCCGCCTCCGCCGCGTCGAGCGCGCCGGCATATTGCTCGTGCTGGCGGTCGACGATGTAGGCAACCGCCTCGACCGTCCGGCCCCCGTCGAGGCGAATCTTGAGCAAGCGCTCGAGATAGACGTTGGTGACCAATTCGCGCTCGCGCAGATAGGTGATGACCTCGTCGCGCAAGTCTCCGGGAACGCGGAACGCCAGGCCGATGCAGGAGCCGCCGCGGTCGAGGCCGAGCACCAGCCCCGGCCGCTCCCGCGTGCCGCGATGCACGAAGGAATAGACACAGAGCGAACGGCGGTACCCATGCAAGCGGGCGCGCTGCGTCTCGACATGCGCGAAACCCGGCCGCCAGATCAGCGACCCATAGCCAAACACCCAAAAATCGCCCATATCGCCGCGCCTGATTGCAAAAAATGCCAACACCGCACCGGGACCGGTGTTTTTTCCGCCTGTCCCGTCTACGTATTCGTCTCTGTCTACCTATTGTTGGCGGAATCGACTGTCCGTCCGCAACACCCATGCGTTAACGAGAGCCAAAGCATGACGTCAAGTGACGAACGCCAGCCGAGTAACCGTCGCCGCCTGTTCTGGCTTGCGGCGTTCGTCGTGGTGCTGTTTGCCATCTACAGCGGCGGCTGGTTCTACCTGGCCGGCCGGGTCAGGAGCGAGGCCGACAAGGCGGTTGCCACGCTGAACAAGACTGGCGTCGAGGCCGGCTGCGCCAACCTCCAGGTCAGCGGCTATCCCCTGAGCTTTACCGTCTCCTGCGACAATTTGGCTTACGAGGACGATGCCAGGAACATCGCCGCCTCGGTCGGCAAATTCAACGCAGCTGCTCAGATCATCCAGCCTCTGTCGCCGGTTGCCAATCTGCGCGGCCCGCTCAGGACCTCCGTTCCGGACATGGTGCCGCTCTGGATCGACTGGGACAATCTGCAAGCCAACGTCAAATTGTGGTGGCCGTTACCGCAGCGGATTGCTCTGGAGGCGGAGGGTCTGTCCGGCCAGACCGATCCGGCCGACGATGCCGATCCGGTGCAATTGTTCAGCGCCGGCAAGGCCGCCGGTCAGTTGCAGCCGAACGGTGGGGATATCGATTATGTCGGCAGTTTTGGCGATCTCGAGATCGATCCCGATGCGATCGGCGGGCGCGTGCTGCCGGCGCTCGACGCCAGCGGCGACGTCACGCTGAGGAACGGCGTCGCGCTCATCGGCACGCAAGTGAAGAGCCTGCGCGGCCAAGCGATCGAAATCCGCAACCTCGACCTGTCGTCGGGCACGGCGCGCATTACCGTTTCAGGACCGCTGTCGGTCGATGCCGAGGGCCTGGTCAACGCCGATCTGATGATCAGGCTGAAGGACCCGAAAGCGGTGGCGGCCATCCTCGGCACCGCCATACCCGAGCAGAAAAGCCAGATCGAGCAGGGTTTTTCTGCCCTGGCGATGCTCGGCAACGAACCGTCGATGCCGCTCAAGGTGGTCAAGGGCAAGGCCTCGCTCGGCTTCATCCCGCTGGGCAAGATCAAGCCGCTCGATTAAGCATCCCTGTATGAACAGACCGGCAAAACTTCTGAGCGTCGGCGCGCTGACGCTCGACACCATCCTGCGTGTCGAGACACTGCCACTGCATCAGGGCAAGTTCATCGCCTCCGACGGCGTCCAGATCGCCTCGGGCATGGCCACCAGTGCTGCCTGCGCCGCGCACCGCCTGGGCGCTGAGGTGTCGCTGTGGGCGAGCGCGGGCGACGATGCCGTCGCCGACCAGCTCATCGCTGGCATCGAGGCAGAAGGCGTCGATTGCACGCTTGTGCGCCGCGTCAGAGGCGCCCGCTCGGCACTGGCCTCGATCCTGGTCGATGCGCATGGCGAGCGCATCATCGTGCCGTTCTATGACAGGCTTGCGCAGGCCGATCCCGAAGCCTTGCCGGTCGCCGACCTCTCCGCATTCGACGCCGTACTGGTCGATGTCCGCTGGCCGGGCGCGGCAGCACTTGCCCTCAACGCAGCGCGCGCCATCGGCCGGCCGGCGATCCTCGATGCCGACACCGCGCCGCTGGAGGTCCTGGAACAGCTGTTGCCGCTCGCCACGTACATCGTCGCTTCGGAGCCGGCGGCGCGCATTGTCTGCGGCCAGGCGCTAGACCCGGAAAAGGCTTGCGCCGATCTCGCCAGCCGCACCGACGCCTTTGTCGCAGTGACTGGCGGCGCGGCGGGGAGTTGGTGGCACGACCGTTCCGCAGGCCGTGTGCGCCACGTCGCGGCGCCGAGGATCAAGGCGGTGGATACGCTCGCCGCCGGCGATGTCTTTCATGGCGCCTTCGCCGTCGGGCTGGCCGAAGCCATGCCGGTAGAACAGGCGCTGCGCTTTGCCAGTGCGGCCGCCGCGCTCAAATGCCTGCGCTTCGGCGGCAGGCTGGGCGCGCCGGACAGGGCCGAGACGCTGGCCATGGTTGCCGCGACCTGGCCGACATCCCAACAAAGCTAAGGAGCTGAGATTCAGGTCAGGCCGAGTCGAAAATGGCTGATACCGAGAACCGGAGCGGAGCGTACTTGAAGTACGTGACCACCGGAAGCGCAGGTGTCGGCCATTTGCAGGCCGGCCTCACCTGAATATCAGCTCCCTTTAGGGTGCTCGACCGCCTGGCGGCCAAAATCCGGCACGTCGATGTCCTGGCCGGCCTCGATGATCGAGCGGCGCACAGCACGGGTGCGGGTGAACAGGTCGAAGAGTTTTTCGCCGTCTCCCCAGCGGATCGCGCGTTGCAGTGACGCCAGATCTTCCGAGAATCGCGCCAGCATTTCGAGGATGGCATCCTTGTTGTGCAGGCACACATCCCGCCACATGGTCGGGTCGGACGCGGCAAGGCGGGTGAAGTCGCGGAAGCCGGAAGCCGAATATTTGATCACCTCGGACTTGGTCACCGACTGCAGGTCATCGGCGGTGCCGACGATGTTATAGGCGATGATGTGCGGCAAATGCGAGACGATGGCCAGCGTCATGTCGTGATGCTGGGGGTCCATCGTGTCGATGTTGGCGCCGCAACGCCGCCAGAATTCCGACAGCCGCTCCAGCGCGTCCGGGTCGGTATCGGGCACCGGCGTGAAGATGCACCAGCGATTGTCGAACAGATCGGCGAAACCGGCATCGGGGCCGGATTTTTCCGTGCCGGCCAGCGGATGGCCGGGAATGAAATGAACGCCGGCCGGCACAAAAGGCTGCATCTGTGCGATGACCGATGCCTTGGTCGAGCCGACATCGGTGAGGATCGCGCCCGGCTTCAGCGCCGGTGCGATTTCCTCGGCCACGGCACCGGACGAGCCGACCGGCACCGAGACGATGATCAGATCGGCATCGCGGACCGCCTCTTTCGCATCGGTGGTGTAGCTATCGCCGAGTCCAAGTTCTTCCGCCCGCGCCAGTGTCGCGGCGCTGCGGGTCGAGATGGCGACATGGCGGGCGAGGCCCTCGCGGCGGATGACCCGGGCCAGCGACGAGCCGATCAGGCCGATGCCGACCAGCGCGATCTTTTCAAACATCGGTAATGTCATGGTGTTCTAGCTTTTCAGGAATGTCGTGAGAGCAGCGACAACGCCGCGATTGGCCTCTTCGGTGCCGACGGTCATGCGCAGCGCGTTGGGGAAGCCGTAGCCGGAAACGCGCCGCAGGATATAGCCGCGCGCCGTCAGGTAGTCGTCCGCCGCTGCCGCAGAATGTTTCTGATCGTCAGGAAAATGAATGAGGATGAAATTGCCGACGCTCGGTGTCACCCGCAGCCCAAGCTTTGTGAACTCCTCGGTCAGCCAGGTCAGCCAGGTCTCGTTATGTGCGACGCTGCGCTCGACATGGGCGCGGTCGCGGATCGCCGCAATGCCGGCCTCGATCGCCGTTGCATTGACGTTGAAGGGGCCACGCACGCGGTTGATCGCGTCGACGATGTGCATCGGCGCGTACATCCAGCCGATCCGCGCACCGCCAAGGCCGATCTTGGAGAAGGTGCGGGTCATCACCACGTTCTCTGCGCTGCCGACCAGTTCGATGCCGGCTTCATAGTCGTTGCGGCGGACATATTCGGCATAGGCCGCGTCGAGCACCAGAAGCACGTGCCTGGGCAGACCTGCATGCAGCCGGCGCACCTCCTGGAACGGCACATAGGTGCCGGTCGGGTTGTTGGGATTGGCGAGGAAAACGATTTTCGTGCGCGGCGTGACGGCGGCCAGGATGGCGTCGATGTCGGCGCGCTCGTCTGTTTCCTTGATCGTCACCGGAACGGCACCCGCCGACTGGATATAGATCTTGTAGACCATGAAGGCGTGTTCGGTGATGACGGCCTCGTCGCCGGGCGCCAGATAAGTCTGCGCCAGCAGGCCGAGGATCTCGTCGGAACCGTTGGAGCAGATGATGTTGGCCGGGTTGAGGCCATGCACTTCGGCGATCGCTTCGCGCAGCCGCCTGGCGGTCCCGTCGGGATAGATATCGAGCTTGCAGGCAATCTCACGCGCGGCTTCGATCGCCTTTGGCGAGGGACCGAGCGGGTTCTCGTTCGATGACAGCTTGTAGACCTTGGCAACGCCGGCAGGCGCCGTGCTCTTGCCCGGCACATAGGCGTCGATGTCCATGATGCCCGCGCGCGGGGTTGGACGTGCCTTGTCCGGTGTCTGGTTCATGTCACAAAATCCGTCGAAAACGCTTCCTCAGGGAAGCCGCAGCGGAAATACAAGCCGTAGGTCGCAATGTCGAGAGGTGACAGCCGCCGGATCAAGGCTGGCCGTTGACGCCGGCCTGCCGCAGCCCTAGAAGGAGTACGAACTCCCGTGGTGATTTGGCCGGTCGGCTTGCAGCCACGTTAAACAACTTGCTAAAGGGCCGTTTGCATCCTGTAACCGGCTTTGCGACTGCAATGCCGGTTTTTTATTGCCCGCGCCGGCCGGACACCGCATCGGCATCGATTTTCGAAAAGCACGGTGCAGGGATCAAGGTGTGAGATGGATGCAATGGCCGCTCTGCGTGCTCGCAAAGCCAACAACGAGGCCGACCAACCGTCGAGCCCGGTTTTGCGTTTTGGACCTGACAAGCCGCTCAAGCTCGACGCCGGCACGCTGCTGTCGCCGTTCCAGATCGCCTACCAAACCTATGGCACGCTGAACGACGCCCGTTCCAATGCCATCCTCGTCTGCCACGCGCTGACTGGCGACCAGCACGTCGCCAGCACCAATCCGGTTACCGGCAAGCCGGGCTGGTGGGAGGTGTTGATCGGCCCCGGCAAGATCATCGACACCAGCCGCTTCTTCGTCATCTGCTCCAACGTCATCGGCGGTTGCCTGGGATCCACCGGCCCAGCCTCGACCAATCCCGCCACCGGCAAGCCCTATGGGCTCGACCTGCCGATCATCACCATCCGCGACATGGTGCGCGCGCAGCAGATGCTGATCGACCATTTCGGCATCGAAAAACTGTTCTGCGTGCTCGGCGGCTCGATGGGCGGCATGCAGGTGCTGGAATGGGCGTCGAGCTATCCGGAGCGCGTCTTCTCGGCGCTGCCTATCGCCACCGGCGCGCGCCATTCCTCGCAAAACATCGCCTTCCACGAGGTCGGCCGGCAAGCTGTCATGGCCGATCCGGACTGGCATGGCGGCAAATATTTCGAGCACGGCAAACGCCCGGAAAAGGGCTTGGCGGTGGCGCGCATGGCCGCCCACATCACCTATCTGTCGGAGGCCGCCCTGCACCGGAAATTCGGCCGCAATCTGCAGGATCGCGAAGCGCTGACCTTCGGCTTCGACGCCGACTTCCAGATCGAGAGCTACCTGCGCCACCAGGGCATGACCTTCGTCGATCGCTTCGACGCCAATTCCTATCTCTACATGACGCGGTCGATGGACTATTTCGATCTCGCCGCCGACCATGGCGGCCGGTTGGCCGACGCTTTTGCCGGCACCAAAACCCGCTTCTGCCTGGTGTCCTTCACGTCGGATTGGCTGTTTCCGACCGAGGAGAGCCGTTCGATCGTGCATGCGCTCAACGCGGCCGGCGCATCGGTGTCCTTCGTCGAGATCGAGACCGACCGCGGTCACGATGCCTTCCTGCTCGACGAGCCGGAACTGTTTGCCGCCATCAACGGCTTCATCGGCTCGGCGGCCCGGGCCAGAGGGCTCAACGCATGACCCCGAAAAGTTGCAGACTTGGCTGTCCAGGATCATGCGCCAGGCAGGAGGCAAAGCCATGAGTGTCAACCGCAACCAGCGCGTCGACCTCGAGGTCGTCGCCAACCTGATCCCGCCGCAGTCGCGCGTGCTCGACGTCGGTTCGGGCGATGGCTCGCTGCTCGAACTGCTGCAGGACACCAAGCAAGTCGACGGCCGTGGCCTGGAACTGTCGCAACGTGGTGTCAACGAATGCGTGGCGCGCGGTCTCTCGGTCATCCAGGGCGATGCCGACAAGGACCTCGAATTCTATCCCGACAAGGGCTTTGACTTCGTCGTCCTGTCGCAGACCCTGCAGGCCACCCGCAACCCGAAGCTGGTGCTCGACGAACTGCTCAGGATCGGCAACCGTGCGATCGTGTCCTTCCCCAATTTCGGCCACTGGCGGGTGCGCCTGTCGCTGTTCATCCAGGGCCGCATGCCGGTGACCAAGGACCTGCCCTATTCCTGGTACGACACGCCCAATATCCATTTCTGCACCATCCGCGACTTCGTCAATCTGTGCGACGAACTCGGCGCGACCGTGGAAAAAGCAACCGCACTCGATGCCAATGGCCAGAAGATCGGCCTGTCGATGCCGTGGTGGTTCTGGAATTTCTTCGGCCAGCAGGCGGTGTTCTTGCTGAAGCGGTAGTTTTGATCGCCATGCATCTTTTTCGTAGGCGCCCTCTGCCAGTTGAAATCCCGCCGGAAATGCTGGCTGGGTTGAAAGCCGGAATTCTCATCTGCACCTCACCGCGCAGCGGCAGCAATCATCTGGCCGGATTGATGGCAGCCGCCGAGCTTGGCAACCCCCTCGAGTGGTTCGGTGGCCGCCGTGTTCTCGCAATGCCGAACTATCCTCGCGATCCCCGTGCCCAGGTTTTGCGTGCATTGAAAGATGGGCGGTCTCCCTCTGGAATTTACGCTGCCAAACTGTTTGCAAGCCAGTTTGTGCAGGTGGCCAAGACTGTGGATCTCCCAGCCAGCCTTCCAGGGCTGCACTACGTGCGCTTGACTCGCCGCGATCTCCTTGGTCAGGCAATCTCTTGGTCACGCGCCCGTCAGACCGGTCGGTTTCGCTCTACTGAGGCTGTTCAGAACTCACCACGCTATGACGGCGCATCGATAGCGGAGGCCCTTGAAAAAATCGTGCTGGAGAATCTGTCGTGGGACATCTGGCTTGCAAAAAACGGATTGTCTTTCCTGTCCTTGACATACGAGGAACTCTTGGCAAATCCACAGGCCAGCCTTGAGAAAGTCGCGAGTCTGGTAGGCGCGCAACTCACATTTGAATCTGCTGAATCTGCACCAGCCCCCAGTTCAGGTCTCGAAATCCAACGAGACAACGTCAATAGGGAGTGGAGGGAGCGCTTCTTGTCGCAATACTCGGACCCCTCAAAATTCAACCTCAGCAATCATCGCGCTTTCGGCACTCTTAGAAACCTGGGCCGGCGTCCGATCTGATCGAAAAGTGACAAGGAGCGCTTTGCGAATCTACTGTCGCTTGATCGATAGGGTTGTCTTTACGTTGGGTTGCGGCGACGATAGCCATCTAGACGCTGATGAATGGTCGGTGCAGAGATGGCTGAGGAACGCGCAACATACTCGCTCGTCTTGGAAATGGAGAACGCCAAATCCATAGATTGGGGCGAAGTCGGCGTTGGACTGAAGGCGCTGGCGCGTGAAATCACTTCGGTTTCCTCAGCCGGCTTAGCCAGACCGAAGGTTGTCATCTCCCACGGCGGAACAGAGGCGGATGCAAAATCGCTTCGTAGCGACATCACAGCGGAAGCGCCGCAACTGGAACGAGTTGCCGATGTCATCTTTGCCGCTTGCCCAGGAGGGCGATATTACGACCTGAAGAACAATGGAATCTTGAAAGCCGATGGGGACGTAATTGTCTTATCCGATTCAGATACCGTAGCTGAACCAGGATGGCTATCGACTTTACTTGAGCCGTTCGCACAATCTGAAATTGTTTGCGTGAACGGATATACCTACCTATTGCATGATGATTTCTTTTCTAGAACATTTGCTTTGATTTGGTTTTTTCCCATGGCACATGGAGACGGGAGATTTGCTTCAAAGAGAGCAATTAACGCCAATAATATAGCTTTTCGGCGCGACTGGATTACGAAAAATCCTTTTCCAAAACATAATGGGTTCAAAGTCTCCTGCACATTGCTGATGCGCAAGCTAAAACTTGAAGGTCACAAGATCTATAATGTCAATGCACGCGCTTGCCATTACTCTCCACGTGGCTGGAAATTCTTTTACTGGCGTGCACTGGTAACCGGTCGCGATGCCGACCGCAAATATGTGGAGCTTAGTGCGCCTAGCCGCACGCAACGGGTGGCGAAGTCTTTCAGCCGATGGTTCACCATGTCGTGGCGCACAACACGACGTATCGTTGGCCACGCCCGAGAAGCAGGGATGCCGCTTTGGCAAATTCCATTTTCCCTGATTGTCGGTCAGGCATTTTATGGCTTGGCGTTTTGGGGCCAGTTCAGTTTCGCTGCCGGCATGGTTCGCGACGAAATCGAGACCGTGCCTGACTATGTCGGGCACAGCTAGGCGATTTATCGCGATCCCTTGCGCAACGCCGCGCGAAGCGATTACGTCCGAGGTAATGGAATACATGCTATCGGTCGCGCATGTCGCTTCCGTGGTGATTCGCAAATCCGGCAGTGCTGTTGCAATTGGAGCGCTAACAACGGGAATTCGTTATCTCGCGCGGGCCAAGGACCGGCACGGTGAGTGACACGGGCAGCTGGTTTTTGTAACCTCACATCGACTATGAGGTGTAGCGGAAAGGAAAGTCCGATCCATTCGACCGTTCTGAAAATCGAAAAGTCCTGGATAGACGCGCAACCCTGCGCAGGAAACAGCTGACACGACATGGCCGGGATCACCGAACCGACACCCCTCATCACGGTCATAACGCCGACCCACGACCGGCGCGAATCAGTGTTGCGCGCCGTGGGAAGCGTGCTTTCCCAGAGCATGCCAAGGCTTGAGCATATTGTCGTTGACGATGGCTCGACCGACGGAACCGAGGCGGCGCTCGCCCGCATTCAAGATCCGCGGCTGATCTATGTCGGCGCGAAATGGCGAGGCGCCAACGCCGCCAGGAATGCCGGCATCGAGCGAGCGCGGGCGCCCGTGGTGACGTTCCTCGATTCGGACGACGTCTACCTGCCGCACCGGCTTGAACGGACCCTGGCCTGCTTCGATGACAATCCCACACTTCAGGTGCTGATCAGCTCTTTTGTCTCCCTGAAGGGCAACCGCGCCACCAATTGCGTCAACCGCGATGCATTCGTAAGCCCGACGATGCTGGAACGGACGCTGGTAGCGCAGACGATCTTCATCGCCGGCTCCGCGATAACCGCCCGGCGCGAGGCCTTGCTGGGCATTGGCGGCTATGACAGCGACATCACCCGGATGCAGGACCGGGAATTGCTGCTGCGGCTAGCGCGCCGCCATGGCGCGCGTTTATCCGAGGACATCGACTGGACAAAATACAATTCGGAAAACTCGATTTCGGGCTGCCGTAACGGCTATGTCGAAGCCTATGCGAACCTGATGGGCAAACATCCGCATATTGCCGACGCCTACCCGCACATTCCGCCCTACATGATCTCGCGGCAGATTATCGCCGATATCCTCAGAGGCCGGATACCTCAAGCATTTGAGGGCTACATGGCCAATCGCTCGTCGAAAGCGCTCGGCTACTCGCTGCCGGAGCTGATGCACGGCTATGTCCACGGCCGGCGCTGGCGCCGCGATCTCTACAATGAGTTCCGCGACAAGTTTGGCGCCCGACCAGCCTAGTTGCATGTCGTCCAAAAGTGTCCAGCGGTCTTGGGACAACGACATGCACGACAAGTCCCGGCACGGCTCACCGGTCGAGTTCCGGGAAATACGGATCGGACAAGAACCGCCTGTCCCGCTCGCCTTGCAGACAGTCTATCGGCGTGGCCGTGTCGACGGGGATGATTCTCGCCTTGTCCTGAATGCCGCTTACTTCGAGGATCAGCTTGCGCCGGATGGCCGTCGAAAATTCGGCGGCCGCATAGATCGGCAGCACGAAGGAACCGGGCCCTCCGGTCACGCACTGCGCATAATACTGGTCGAGATGACTGAAGGTGGGCGATGGGCTGATCAGGATCGGCAGGCCATTGACGACGATGCCTTTTGCGGTCGCCGCATCACGCGTCGCGGTGACCGGCGGCCCGATATTGTTCGGACCGTCACCGGAAATATCGATGACGCTGCGTTCGCCCTCGGAAGAAGTGCGGTCGAAAAGCTCGGTGCCGAAGGCCAGCGCACCGGAAATCGACGTGCCGCGGAAGCTGCGGAACGGACGGGCCGCAACCTTGTCGGCAAAGCTGTTGGCGCTCTCGGCGCTGTCGATGATCTGCCAGCCTATGACCGCGTCGTCGCGCACGGTGCCGGCCCATTCGAAATAGGCGAGCGCGATGCGGCCCTTGGCGCCGGCGCGGACAGCCTCGATGAAGTCGGGATGCCGCAGCGCCTCGACATAACCGGCGCGCTGCAGGGCGAACTCCTTCTCGTCCATCGACAGCGAGATGTCGACCGCCAGCACAAGCTCGACGTCGACGGCCAGCGCATCCGGCGGCGAGGCAGCGGGAGCGGCCTGGGCGCAGGCAAGACAGACAAGCAGGCGCAGAGTATCAAGCATGGCCGTCGCCAGGGCTGTTTCTCCCCGGGAGCTTCACTCGCGATCACGGCAAAATAAAGCTTGGCACCGGTAAGCCGACATCGGCCTATGTCTATCGGCGAGCGGCGACTGGCGGCGGTTCGATCGCGCCGGCCCTGATGCGGGCGGGCTTCAGAGCCGGCGCACCGGAATCCTTGACGATCGTCAACGCGCGCGAAAAGAAGTGATCGTTGTGCAGGCCGCGCCCGATGTTGAGGATCGCGGCGCCCGGCAAACGCTTCTCGATCATCGACAGCACGCGTCTTAGCGACGGGCCGTCGAACGCATCCAGCGCTTCATCGATGATCACCCATTTAGGCTGCCGCAAGGCGAGCCTGGCGAAGGCCAGCGAGTGCTGTTCGTCATCGCCCAACTCGTGGTCCCAGCGCCCGGCGCGATCGAGCGACGACGACAGCCGTTCGAGACCGACCTCGGCGAGCACCGCCGAAATCTCGGCATCGCTCGCCGGCGCAGCTCCATTTGGATGATCAAGCACCTCGCGCAACGTACCGACCGGGAAATAAGGGACGCGCGGCACGAATAGTGGGGGTTCCCCCGCCGGCAGGCTGATCCGTCCGCTTCCCCATGGCCACAGGCCGGCAATGGCGCGGAAGAACAGCGTCTTGCCGGCACCCCGGTCGCCGGTGATCATAACGCGCTCGCCGGGGCGGATTTCGACATGCTGGTCGGCGAGCCTGGTGCAGCCCTCCGGCGAAGCCACTTCGAGCTTCTCGAAAGTCAGGCTGCCATTGGGGTTTTCGCCGAAGGCGATGCGCTTTTCCGTGTCGTGCAGCACATCGGTTTCATTAAGCGCGATGCGGAAGTCGGCGACGCGCATGAGCGTTGCGCGCCAATCGGCGATGCTGCCGATGTTGTTGATGAACCAGCGCAGCGACGAATGGACCTGGTTGAAGGCGCCGACAGCCATCATCAGCCCGCCAAAGCTGATATCGCCTGAGAAATAGACCGGCGAGGCGACCAGGATGGGTGCCACGACGGTGATCCAGCCATAGGTGTCGGTCACCCAGGCCAGGTTGATCTGGGCGCTGTAGATGCGCCGCATGGCGCCCAGCACGGTGCCGAGGTCGAGTTCAAGCCGTCGCCTGGCGTCGGGCTCGCCATGGTACAACGCAATGGCATCGACATTCTCGTTGACCCGCACCATCGAGGAGCGCAGCTCGGCTTCGCGCGTGTAGCGGTCGCTGTTGAGGCTGATGAGCGGGCGTCCGACCAGCCAGCTCAGCCAGGAGGCGGTACCGGCATAGAGGATGGCCGCCCAGACCATGTAGCCCGGTATGGCCAGAGAGGTCCCACCGATATGGAAGACGAAGCCCGAGGACAGCTCCCACAGCACGCCGACGAAGGACACGAGCAGGATGCATGACTGCAGTAGGCCGACGCCGAGATCCGTCGAAAGGTCGGAAAGATGCGCGGCATCCTGCTGCATGCGCTGGTCGGGATTGACGCCGATGGCGCCGGCATTGGCCAGCCGGAAGGCACGCGCCGGCCTCATCCACTGGTCGATCAGGTCCAGCGTCAGCGCCTGGCGCAGCTTGAGCCTGATCATCTGGTTGAGCCAGGTCTGGCCGATGTTGAGCACCAGAAGTCCACCGGCTATTGCCGCAAAGACGAGAAGCTGGTGCAGGAAGGCCGCCATGTCGCGGCGCGCGAGCGCATCGTAGAAAGGCTGATTCCAGCGGTTGAGCAAAACCTGGCCGATCGACGTTGCGATGATCACGGCCATGATGCCAACCGATGTCCAGAGCAACCACTTGCGAACCGGCGATTCCGCCAGCGCTCGCCTGATCGTCGCCACCTGATCGCTCAGGCTGCTGGCTTCGACCGCCACGGCAACCTGCTGAACGGTGGCGGCATAGTCCGGTTGATCAGCCATGGCCGAGGTCCTTGCGTTCAGTGCTGAAACCGGTTGGAGAGACTTGAAGGTATCCATCGTTCAAATGGGCTGCCAAATGGGCCGTCAGTCCACTTGCGACAGATAGGCGGGGAAACGACGCCGGGCACTCTTGCCGTGATCACGAAGTCGTCACCCGTGCAACCGATGGCTTGATGTCCCCGGCCTCATTGCGACGGCCAAGCCGGGTGGCGCCATGCGGCGACAGCACCGGCACGAAGACACGGCGCGAGGCGCGCTGGACGACCGGCACGCCTTGATAGAGCCGCTTCTGCGCCTCGACGACGATGACCCCGGAAAAGATCGGCCACAGCCGCCGGCCGGCGCGTTCAAGCACATTATGGAACTGCATCATGAAGCGCCGCCGCGATGGCGGGAAGAACAGCGCATCGGACCAGGAGGCGGGCGTGAAATTCGCCTCGCGCAGCAATTCAGTGAGCTGTCCACGCGAAAAAGGCCGGCCATTGCCGAACGGCGTGTGCTCGAAGCGCGCCCAGACGCCGCGCCGGTTGGGCACGACGATGACCACCCGGCCTGCCGGCGACAGCACACGCCAGATTTCGTTCAGCGTCTCACGCGGGTTCTCGACATGTTCGAGCGAATGGACGAGCAGCATGCGGTCGATGCAGGAATCGACCAGCGGCAATTCCTCGTCGAAGACCAA
Organism: Mesorhizobium sp. M0621; assembly: GCF_040320745.1. Taxonomy (NCBI): domain Bacteria; kingdom Pseudomonadati; phylum Pseudomonadota; class Alphaproteobacteria; order Hyphomicrobiales; family Phyllobacteriaceae; genus Mesorhizobium; species Mesorhizobium sp. M0621. The sequence continues at coordinate 62,617 of NZ_JAMYQF010000020.1, forward strand.
TGCCGTCGCCGTGGGTCCCGTCGCCGGCCACACCACCGCGCCCTGCGTTGCCGGCATGAAGGCGAAGACCCGCTCGGCATCGGCGCCGAAGCGCTCCAGCCAAGGCAAGGTGTAGCCGAGGCCGACCAGCCGTTCGTTGGGCACGGCCGCCCATATCGATGACAACGCCATGGTGATCGAATGCTCGGCGAACCGGCCGAGCGTTGTCGAATAAAAGGAGCGAAGATCGACGATGTCGGAGTGCATGGCAGGGATGTAGCCGTGATATCGTCGGGTTTCAACAAAAGGCCTTGCTGAGCCCGACATTCCGGGAATGACATTCGACATTCCGGGTTGTTGTCCAACATCCCTGGATGTTGCTTAACATCCGGGATGACATCCGAACGCCAGCGCCCTATGTCTGCGGCGATAATGGAGAGATGCGATGCCGGTCGAAATCGAACAGTTCATGTGCCGCACCGACAATTTTGGCGTGCTGGTGCATGACCCCAAAAGCGGCCAGACCGCGATCATCGACGCACCCGAGGAAGCGCCGATCCTGGCCGCGCTCAAGCGCACCGGCTGGACGCCGACGATGATCCTGACCACGCATCATCATGGCGACCATGTCGAGGCCAATTTGGCGCTGAAGCAGCGCTTCAAGCTGCGCATCGTCGGCCCGGAAGCGGAAAAAGCCAAGATTCCTGGCATCGACGAAACCGTCGAAGACGGCTCGGTTCTCCATCTTGGCGATGAAAAGATCGAGGTGATCGCAACGCCCGGCCACACAGCCGGCCACGTCTCCTACTATTTTCCTGGATCGAAAGTGGCGTTCACCGCCGACACGCTGTTTGCGCTGGGGTGTGGGCGCCTGTTCGAATGCAAGCCGCCGGTGATGTATGATTCACTGAAGAAGCTGGCGGCGCTTCCGGCTGAAACGGTCGTCTATTGCGGCCACGAATACACGCTCTCTAACGCTCGTTTCGCGCTGACCGTCGACCCGACCAATTCGGCGCTGAAGGAACGCGCCGCCAAAATCGAGGCACTGCGCACCGCCGACAGGCCGACGCTGCCGACGACGATCGGCGAGGAACTGTCGACCAATCCATTCCTGCGCTGGCACGATCCGGCGATCCGCAAGCATCTTGGGCTGGAGAAAGCCTCGGACGCCGAGGTCTTTGCCGAAATCCGCAAGCGCAAGGACAATTTCTAGAGCATTCGGGCCATGACCAGCTCCGCCGAAATCATCGCGACGCTCGGCCTGAAGCCGCATCCGGAAGGCGGCTGGTACGCGGAGACCTTTCGCGATGACGCCGGCGGTGCGCGCGGCCATTCGACCGCGATCTATTTCCTGCTGGAACAGCATCGGGTTTCGGCCTGGCACCGGGTCAAGGACGCCGCCGAGGTCTGGCATTTCCATGCCGGCGCCCCGCTGGCGCTATCGGTGTGGGAAGAAGGCAGCGCCGTTATAGAGCAGGTGCTCGGCATCGATCTCGCAGCCGGTGAGCGGCCGCAGATCGTCGTCCCGGCAGGCTGGTGGCAATCGGCGCGCAGCCTGGGTGAATGGACGCTGGTCGGCTGTACCGTCGCGCCGGGCTTTGAGTTCCCCGCCTTTGAGCTGGCCGAGCCGGGCTGGCAGCCTGGACAATCCTAACTTAGCAAGAATCCAAGCGTGATCGCGAACTGGGCGGCATAGTACAGTACCCAGACGGCAAAGCGCATCCAGGCGCGGTGCGGCGAAATGGCGGCCACCAGGAATTTCTCCGTGGCGAGCAACCCGTCCGATGCCATGAACAGCACGGCGCCGCCGATAATCCAGGCGCTGCTTGTCGTCAGCGCCGAAACGCCCATCGCCAGGATCGCAGCGACATAGACGGCGATCGGGACACGCAGGCCGGGGCCGACGCGGCGCCAGAGCGCCGCCAGCATTACGACCGCAAACACCGCCATGGCCAGCGCGATTGCCCCGCGCCATGATTCGGCGCCCAGCAATTCCAAGCCGCTGCCAGTGCGCAGGAACAGCACGATATAGACGACGTGCGCGAGGAGAAAACTGGCGAGCCCGCCGAGAAACGCTTTTTCGCCGTCGCGCGACAGAAAGGCATCGCCAACGGCGCTGAGCGCGAGCGCGGCGACCAGCAGCAGCGGGCCGCTTTGCAGCACCGCCAGCATGGCAAGCATCGCCACGGCAAGCGTCTTTGCCGCCGAGCGGGCGAGCGTCGGCGGCATGCCAAGCGTGAACGCGTAGATCACCGCCGCCACCAGCGAAAAGATCAGCGTCGCATTGGCATTGGCGTCGATGCCGCCGGCAAACGGCATCGTCATGCCCGGGCTCCGCCTTCGGATGCCCGGGCTCCGCTTTCGGTCGCTGCCGGCTTGCGCAGGAACAGTGACTTTGCCGCCAGAGCCGCGCCGCCAGTGATGAGCACGCAGGCAGCGAGGATGCGCAGCGACGGCTCGGCGACACCGGCCGCGATCAGCACCAGCGTCGACAACAGCGGTGCGGCGTAGCTTGCGGCGCCCAGCACCTGGATGTTGCCGCGCTTGACGCCGATGTCCCAGGCGTAGAAGGCCGCCCCGACCGGCATCAGGCCAAGGCCGAGCACGGCCAGCCATTGCCCGGCGCCGTCAGGCAGCACGGTTTGTTCCAGCGCCAAGTGGCAGGCGAGCGACAGCACCGCGGTCGCCGCGCAGAACCAGGTGACGATGCTGGTCGGCACCGACGGAAAGCGCCGCGACAACAGCGAATAGGACGACCACAGCACGGCGCAGACGGCGGCCATGGCATAGCCGAAGGTGTAACGGGCATCGAACGCCAGCCCGCCACCCTTGGTGACGATCAGCACGGTACCTGCAAGGCCGAGCAGCGCGCCGACGACATGGTTCCAGGCCAGGCGCTCGCCCGGCATCAGCGCCGAGCCAAGCACGATCAGCAGCGGCCACAGATAGGCGATCAGGCTCGCCTCCACCGCCGGCGCATTGCGCAGCGCGGTGAAGTAGAAGAAGTGGTAGCCGAACAGGCCGGCAATGCCGATCAGCCAGACTTGGCGAGGGATTTTCTGGCCCTTTTCGGGTGCCGGCATGAACAGTCGCGCGACGAGCCCGACGCCGGTGCCGATCGAGAAGGTGATCGCCGACAAAAGGAACGGCGGCACCTGGCCGGACGCATCGGTGAGTAGCGCCAGCAGCGCCCACATGGCAACCGCCGAAAAGCCGATCAGTGTTGCGCGCCCCATTCCGTCTCCAGTGGCGCGCGTATGGCGCCTGGCCTATTGTACCGCTTCGAAACGCCCGGCGCTGATGGTCAAGGTGCCGATCTGCGTGCCCACCGTGGCGTGGATCGGCGCATATATGCCGGTTTGGCCGAGCGGTGCAAACGTCACCATCATGCGGCTGCGGTTCTTGAGATAGTTGAGCGCCTTGCGGCCCTTGCGGTAACCCGCCACCGGCTCGAAGCCCATCCGGCAGGTGATGGTGTCGCCCTTGTAGCCCGGCACCGAGATCGCGCCCTTCGAAGCGTAAGTCAGTGTGAGATCGGCGCGCATCTCGCCATCATAGAACTTTACCGTGCGGCCGCAGACCTGATCGAGACTGTCGGCATGGATGACGGTGGCGGCCATCGGATCGAGCACCGACGCCAGATCGCCGGCACTGATCGGCACCCAGCTCTTGGGGTCGCGCTTGCCTGGCGCCGGGGTGACCTGCGTCGAGGTGACCGCACCATTGGCAAAGCGGATATCGACCACCGATGCCTTCTTGCCGGAGGTGTAGTCGGCACGGAACGCCTGCGGCACCATCTTCTTGCCCGCAATCGCGCCTTTGGACGAAATCGTGCCACGCGTGTCGTCGAACAATTTGGCCAGCCCTGCCGCGCTGACGCTGCCATCGATCGCGTAGGCGCCGTTCTCATAGCGGCTGGAAAACGTTGATTTCGCTATCGAAAGGCCAAGGAACGACACCGTGTACTCACCCTTGAACGACTGCGGCGAGGCAGCAGAAGCGGCGGACGGCAAGGCAATGGCAAGCAGGGCAGCAAGGGCATGAGACGAACGAAGCATGGCGGGATCGGGTCCTTGATTTTCGGCCGGAGGCGGGCAACTCCGGTCTGGCATGTCCCTATCAGACCGCTTATAGGATGAATTCCGGCCTTAATATGAAATGCCGGGCGCGTCCGTGGGGAAGCCGGAGCTTGACGCCCCGGCGAAATGCAACTATGGAACGCCAACTTTTTCCATAAGGCCGCCTGACCAGAACCGCGCGCCACCCGGCGTGGGCACAAAGGTTTGGCAGACCCCGAGAACTGAAGGTTAGAACCATGTCCCGCACCTGCGAACTCACTGCCAAGGCAGTCATGTCCGGCAACAATGTGAGCCACGCCAACAACAAGACCAAGCGTCGCTTTCTGCCGAATCTCGTCAACGTGACGCTGATTTCGGAAGCGCTGAACCAGAATGTGCGCTTGCGCATTTCGGCCAACGCGCTGCGTTCGGTCGAACATCGTGGCGGTCTCGACGCCTTCTTGGCCAAGGCCGACGTCAAGGAATTGTCGCAGCGCGCCCGTCTGTTGAAGAAGCAGATCGCCAAGAAGATCGCCGAGCAGGTCGCCGCCTGACATCGTTTTAAGGCGGGGGACGACCGCCCTGGCCAACCTCTTGTTGGCCTTCGGCATCGGATCGAACCCGCAAGGTTCGGCAATCCGATGCTCAAATACGAGCGAGCATCGCCCGGATGGGCATGATGCTCCGCTGGTTCCATTACCCAGGATAAAAAAATGCCTTCCTTCTCGCGATACCTGCCATTCGTGGCCGCCATGGCGCTTGTCGTCGTGGCGTCGAACATTCTCGTGCAATTCCCGATGCAGGGCCAGATCGGCGGCCTGTCGCTGGCTGACCTTTTGACCTGGGGTGCCTTCACCTATCCCTTCTCCTTCCTGGTCACCGACCTCGCCAATCGCCGCTATGGGCCAACCGTGGCGCGCAGGATCGTCTTTGTCGGCTTCATGACGGCAGTGGTCTGCTCGATCCTCGTCCCGCCCTTCCTGTTCCGTCACGGCCTGATCGAGTTCGAGACCGCCGCCGACCGGCTGGTGCGGATCGCGGCGGCGTCCGGCGCTGCGTTCCTTGCCGCGCAATTGCTCGACGTGACCGTCTTCAACCGGCTGCGCCGGCAGAGCTGGTGGCGCGCGCCAATCGTCGGCACGCTGGTCGGATCCGTGTTCGATACCGCCGTCTTCTTCACTGTCGCGTTCTCGGCCGCGTTTGCCTTCGCCGGTCCGAACGACAGCTTTGCGCTTGAAACCGCACCTTTGATGGGCGTCTTCCATGTCGATGCCATGCGCTGGATTTCCTGGGCGCTTGGCGATCTCTCGGTGAAGCTGATCATCGCCGTCGTCGCGCTCATCCCCTACCGGCTGCTCGCCACCCGCTGGAGTCAACCGGCAGTCACGGCTTAAATCATGATCCCGAAAAGTGGGACCCGGTTTTCGGAAAAGATCATGGTCGGACAAAGATCATGATCCCGTGGGTCCAGCTAGACTCTGCTAGGACACCCGACGGCGCACAAGAGCTTCGCCTCAAGCGGCGCGGGTCAGAATTCTCGATCATGCTCGGCAGCAACGAGCTGATGAACAGCCGCCTCAGCGGCTCCGAGCAAGCACTGGCAAAACTGTCCTGCGCGCGCGTCGCCGGCCATCGGCGGCCAAGGATCCTGATCGGCGGGCTCGGCATGGGCTTTACGCTGCGCGCCGCACTCGCTGAACTTGGCGATGATGCCAGCATCGTCGTCGCGGAGTTGGTGCCGGCGGTCGTCGCCTGGGCACGCGTCCCGATGGCGGAGATCTTTGGCAGCTGTCTCGACGATCCGCGCGTCAGCATCCGGGAGACGGATGTCGGGCAGCTGATACGGTCTGAGCCCGCAGCCTGGGACGCGATCCTGCTGGATGTCGACAACGGCCCGGAAGGCATCGTCCACAAATCCAACGATGCGCTTTACAGCCTGCAGGGCCTCAGTGCCGCGCGCAGCGCCCTCAAGCCGGGCGGCGTGCTGACGGTGTGGTCGCAAGGCCCCGACAGCGGCTTCACGCGGCGGCTGAAGCAGGCCGGCTTCGCGGTCGAGGAGGTCAATACACGTGCCAACGGCAAGCGGGGCGCGCGCCATGTTATCTGGATAGCCACCAATGGCTCACGAACCTGACCGGACGCCGTCATAGCTCTATTGATCGCAGAACGGTGCGCGCTCAATCCTGGTGCAGAATAAATTCCAGATAGAGGTTACGCTGCAGCATCGAGTGGTTGTCGTCGGAAATCAGCGACACCATCAGCGCACCGTCGTCGCGGGTCCAGACGTCGAGCCCTTCCATGTTGTCGATCTGAAAACCCATGTCGGCCTCCAGCAGCACCGGCCCGTCGGCGACGGCGCCCTTCTCGACGCTCTCGCCATAGATGCGCCGCAGCCGCATCTTGACGCCTCTGGCCATCGAAAAACTGCGCTCCAGAAGCAGCAGGTCGCCATCCGGCAGGAAGGCGCCGTCGGTGATGTCGAAATCGCCGTTGCGCTTGACGGTGAAGACGCCCTTGTGCGGCCCTTCGATGATGGCGGCATAGATGTTGCCGGCCTTGTCGAGGCTCTTCTCGGAGACCACGACCAGCCCGCCCTCATGCTGGCCGTTGGCATTGGCATGGGTGACGGTCTCGAAGCCGCGATTCTGGCGCAATTCCTGGGTCGGAACCACGAAATCCAGCTGGCTGAACGGCGCCTTCATGCCGTTGGGGTCGATCCTGAACTGGGCGACGCGGTGGTTGCGCTCGAAGCCGACGGTGGCAACGCCGTCCTTGACCGCGAGGCCTTCCGCATCGACCTCCCATTTCTTGTCGATCGGCCGACCGGTCTCATCGACCATCTGCTGCATGCGAAAATTCTGGATGCCGGACGGCCGCTTGTCGGCGTCGCGAACCACGGTGCCGAAGAACCAGAACCCGGTATCGGCAACGCCGATGAAGTCGCCGCCGGCTTTCAGGAACCGGAACGCCGACAGCGCGCCGAAATCGCGCGTCGGCGAGGTCATCTCCAGCCCGCCGACGAATTCGAGCGTACCGAACTGCTTGTCGACATGGCCAATCTGGAATTCGGCAATCGGGCGAGCCGAGACTTCGATCGGTTCGACCGAGGTGGAATCAGCCGAACCAGCTGCAGCTGAAGCCGCGCCGGCGAACAGGGCGATGGCGGCGAAAAGCGTCTGCTGAAAGCCGCGGCGCGAAAAGATCATCCGGCGCGCCGCATCGCGCCGCGCCGTGTATCCTTGGCGCTCTCCTCGGCGAACAGCGAAGCCAGCTGCTCGGTCATAGCGCCGGCCAGTTCCTCGGCATCGACGATGGTGACGGCACGGCGGTAGTAGCGCGTGACGTCATGGCCGATGCCGATGGCCAGCAGCTCCACCGGCGAGCGCGTCTCGATCAGCTCGATGACCGCGCGCAGATGGCGCTCGAGATAATTGCCGGGATTGACCGACAGCGTCGAATCGTCGACCGGCGCACCGTCCGAGATCATCATCAGGATCTTGCGCTGTTCCGGCCGGGCGATCAGACGGTTGTGCGCCCACAACAGCGCCTCGCCGTCGATGTTTTCCTTGAGCAGGCCCTCGCGCATCATCAGCCCGAGATTGCGCCGTGCCCGCCGCCACGGATGGTCGGCCGATTTGTAGATGATGTGGCGCAGATCGTTGAGCCGGCCGGGATTCGGCGGCTTGCCGTCCTTCAGCCACTTCTCGCGCGCCTGCCCGCCCTTCCACGCCCGCGTGGTGAAGCCGAGGATCTCGACCGAGACGCCGCAACGCTCCAGCGTGCGCGCCAATATGTCGGCGCAGGTGGCGGCGACCGTGATCGGCCGGCCGCGCATCGAGCCCGAATTGTCGAGCACCAGCGTCACCACCGTGTCGCGGAATTTGGTGTCGCGCTCCTGCTTGAACGACAGCGGCTGCATCGGATCGATGACGACGCGCACCAGCCGTGCCGGGTCGAGGTAACCCTCTTCCAGGTCGAAATCCCAGGAGCGGTTCTGCTGCGCCATCAGCCGGCGCTGCAGTCGGTTGGCCAGCCGGCCGACGACGCCGGACAGATTGGCAAGCTGCTTGTCGAGGAAGGCGCGCAGCCGGTCGAGTTCTTCTTCTTCGCAAAGCTCCTCGGCGCCGACCGTCTCGTCGAAAGCGGTGGTGAAGACCTTGTAGTCGATTTCCTTCGGCAGATTGGTGAAGGGATTGTCGTTGCGGCGCGCCTCGCCGGGTGTCTCGGCGTCCGCATCATCATCGTCGGACAGGTCGTCGGCTGTGGCGTCGGAGGCTTCCGTCTCTGCCGACTGCTCGTCATCGGCCGACGCCTCGGCATCTTCGGATTGCGACTGCTCGGAGCCGGAATCCTCTTCGCCGCCCTCCTCGCTCTGCTCCTCGCCTTGCGGCTGGTTGTCGTCATTGTCCTCGGAGTCTTCCGTCTCCTGGTCATCGCCGAGTTCCTCAGCCATTTCCATGGAAGCGAGCATCTCGCGCACGACACGGGCGAAGGCCTGCTGGTCGCCAAGCCTTGCCGACAATCCGTCGAGGTCGGCCTTGGCCTTTTCCTCGACCCAGGGCCGCCAGAGTTCGACCAGCCGCGCGCCGCTTTTCGGGATCGGCCGGCCGGTCAGCTTCTCGCGCACCATCAGGGCAAGAGCTTCCTCGATCGGCGCGTCGGCCTTGTCCTTGACGTCGACGAGGTTGGCCTTGGCGTATTTGTCCTCCAGCATCGAGCCGATATTGTCGGCCACGCCTTGCATGGCGCGGGAGCCGATCGCCTCGACGCGGGCCTGCTCGACCGCGTCATAGATGGCGCGGGCCGCCTTGCCTTCCGGTGCCAGCTTGGTGTGGATGCGCACGTCGTGGCAGGCGCGCTTCAGCGCCATGGAATCGCCAAGCCCGCGGGTAATCGCAATGTCGGTCTTCGATGCCTTCTTCGGCAGTTCGGGCAAGCGCGCGCGGCTGCCCGCAAGTGCGGGCCTATCCTTGGCGAAACCGACCTCGAGTTCCTTGTCACCGGCGATGGCGCGCATGCAGACGGTCACGGCGCGCTTGAAGCTGTCGGCTTCAGACCCCGTCTTCGACTTGTTGCGCGTGTTGTCGCCCGGACCCGCCATCGAGGCTCTGCTTATCCCAGCACCACGTTGGCGGCGCTCTCGGGCAGATCCTCGCCGAAGGCGCGCTGGTAGAACTCGGCCACCAGCGAGCGCTCGAGCTCGTCGCATTTGTTGAGGAAGGTCAGCCGGAACGCCATGCCGATATTGCCGAAGATCTCGGCATTCTCGGCCCAGGTGATGACGGTGCGCGGGCTCATCACGGTCGACAAATCGCCATTGATGAAGGCCGAACGCGTCATGTCGGCGACACGCACCATCTTGTTGACGATCTCCTTGCCCTTGGCGTCGCGATAGTGCTTGGCCTTGGCCAGCACGATGGCAACTTCATTGTCGTGCGGCAGGTAGTTCAGGGTGGTGACGATCGACCAGCGGTCCATCTGGGCCTGGTTGATCTGCTGGGTGCCGTGATAGAGGCCGGTGGTGTCGCCGAGGCCAACCGTGTTGGCGGTCGAGAACAGTCGGAAGGCCGGATGCGGGCGAATGACACGGCTCTGGTCGAGCAGCGTCAGCCGGCCCGACGATTCCAGCACGCGCTGGATGACGAACATCACGTCCGGACGGCCGGCATCATACTCGTCGAAGCACAGCGCGACATTGTGCTGGTAGGCCCAGGGCAGGATGCCGTCGCGAAATTCGGTGATCTGCAAGCCGTCCTTGACGACGATCGCATCCTTGCCGACGAGATCGATACGGCTGACATGGCTGTCGAGGTTGACGCGCACGCAGGGCCAATTGAGGCGGGCGGCAACCTGTTCGATATGGGTCGATTTGCCGGTGCCGTGATAGCCCGACACCATGACACGGCGGTTGTAGGCAAAGCCTGCCAGGATCGCCATCGTCGTGTTCTTGTCGAACAGATAGTCCGGATCGATGTCGGGCACATGCTCTGATGTCACCGAATAGGCCGGCACCACCATCTTGGACTCGAAACCGAATTTCTCCTTCACCGACACCGTCGTGTCGGGCAGGTTGGCGATGTCGCGATCGACCTTGTTCATATCTCTCAACGTCTCCACGGGCGAAAAACCTGATTTCGCCGGCAATCGATTTTGTTCGGGGGCGGTCTTAGAGCCTTTTCCAATCTTATGAAAGTTGGAAAAATGCCCCGACCGAAAGGTCGCTCAGCACAGGCCCGCCTGTTTGAGCACGCGATAGGCCTGCAGCACATCGCGGAACCGGTCTTCCGAACCTCTGTCGCCACCATTCGCATCCGGATGGTGGAGTTTCACCAGTTCCTTATAGCGCGCCTTGATCTCCTTGCCAGTCGCCTTTGTATCAAGGCCAAGCGTTTCCAGCGCCTTGGCCTCAAGCGGCTTGGCCTTGCGCTCGCGTGCCTCGCGCGGATCCTTCGGCCCTTTGAACAGGTCGAATGGGTCGCGCATGCGGTTGTAGTAGCCGGCACGGCCGGAGCGCATCTGGGCCATATCGGGCGACGATCGCGTCGAGGGGCCGGTGGCGCCCATCTTCCAGGTCGGCCGATGGCCGGTCATCGCTTCCTTCTGGAAGCGCGCGACCTCGGTGTCCGGCACGCCGGAGAAATAGTTGAAGCCCTTGTTGTACTCGCGCACATGGTCGAAGCAGAAACGGAAATACTCGCCCTCCTTCATGCGCCCGACCGGCGCGCGATGGGTGCCCGCCTCCTTGCAGCCGTCCCACTGGCAGATCGGCGCGTGCGACTTCAGCTCCGCGTCCTTGTCGGGACGGACGCGAATCTTCTCGAAATATTTGGGGTACGGCTTCATCTCACCCATTTATGGGGCGTTCGCAGATGCGAAACAAGAATTGACATTTTCGCGATGATCGCCCTAACCGCTGAATCGCGGCATAAAGCAGGCGAATGGCGGATTTTGTTGCGCGGCAGCGGCTTTTTCGAAGACCGATTTTCGGTTTCAAGGCTGATGTGCCAGCCATATGTGGTGAAGGGAGACGGCGATGTCCATACAGACGACCATGGAAGACAAGCTCAACAAGGCATTTTCGCCGGAGCGGCTGGTCATCATCAACGAAAGCCATCTCCATGCCGGCCATCACCACAACGGCTCCGACCATCACGGCACCTATGACGGCACCGGCGAGACACATTTTCGCGTCCGCGTCGTCGCTTCCGCCTTTGCTGGCATGAGCCGTATCGACCGCCACCGCGCCGTCAACGAACTGCTTGCCGACGAGTTGAAGGCCGGTGTGCATGCGCTGGCGATCGAACCGGCGGCTCCCGGCGAGAAGACCCGCTGGTAGGTCGGTTAAGCCGCGCTCAGAGCACCGCTTCGATGAGGAACGGCCCGCGCCGTGACAAGGCGCTGTCCAGCAGCGCGTCGAACCGCTCACACGTATCGGCGCGGGCCGCCTCCACGCCCATGCCTTTGGCCAGCGACACCCAGTCGAGCGACGGATGGTCGAGGTCCAGCATGCGCCTGGCGTTCTCGCCGATCGCCTCGACACCGACATTGTTCATCTCGCCATGCAGGATCGCATAGGTCCGGTTGGAAAAGACGATCGTCACCACATCGAGATTCTCTCTGGCCTGGGTCCACAGCCCCTGCACCGTGTACATGCCGCTGCCGTCGGCTTCGAGATTGATCACCTTGCGCTCCGGACAGGCGATCGCCGCCCCGGTCGCCATCGGGATGCCTCCGCCGATCGATCCGCCTGTGCCCATCATGTAGTCGTGCGGCGCGGCAAAGGCCGACAGCGCGAAGAAACGCCGCGCCGAAGTGACCGCTTCATCGCAGACGATCGCATCCACGCGAAGCTTTCGCGCCACCGACAATGCGATGGCGTCTTCCGTCAGCTTGCCGTTCGGCGTTGCCTCGTCGGGAAAGGCGGTCGCGAACACCTGTTGTTGCGCCGGCTTTATGCCGAGTTCGTCGCGCAACGCCTCCAGTGCCGCATGCAGATCGTTGCCATGGGCGGCCAGCGTCAGCACCTGGCACCCCTCACGGACAAGCCGCCCGGGCTTTCCCGGGTATGCGAAGAAGGCAACCGGTTCCTTCGCGCCGACCAGGATCAGAACGTCGATATCCCCGAGCACAGCCGTCGCCGCATCGACCGGATAGGGGATGCGGGTCGGCGCGACACGTCCGCGCCCGCGTTGCATCCGGGCGATCAGGACGTCGCTGAACAGACGGACATCGCTGCCCGTCGAAATCTGTCCGGCGACGGCAAGCCCATCGGCTCGTGCGACCTTCCCGCGTACGATCATGCCGGCCCGGCCCGGAGCCGCACGGATCGCCGCGGCGACCGTGCGCACCGCGTCCATGTCGACGGCGGGCAGCGGTGCCAGCCTCACCTTGCTGACCGAAACCGCTCCAACTTCGCCCCAGGCGGCATCCGCCGGGAGGATCAGCGTCGCGACGCCGGGTGGCGTCAGCGATGCGCGCAAGGCCGCCTCGGTCGCCGGCGCGACATCGTCCGAGCCACCGATGCGGCAAACCCAGTTCGACATCGGTGTCGCAAGGCCTTCGATATCGCTTGTGAGCGGAGCATCGAGCGGCAAATGGTAGGAGGCATGGTCGCCGACGATGTTGATCATCGGGCTGAGCGCGCGCCGCGCATTGTGCATGTTGGCGAGACCATTGGCCAGGCCGGGACCGGTATGCAGCAGCGTCGCGGCCGGGCGATCGATCATCCGCGCATAGCCATCGGCGGCCCCGGTCACCACACCCTCGAACAGGCCGAGCACGCAACGCATTTGCGGTTTGCGGTCAAGTGCTGCAACGAAATGCATTTCTGAGGTGCCGGGGTTGGCGAAGCAGACCGTCACATCATTGGCCAGAAGCACGTCACACAGGACATCGGCGCCGTTCATGCAATTCTCTCCTGTTGACGATCGAGGAGCAATTCCAGGAAAAGTGTTAAGCCGTTTCCGTCCGGAATTGCGTCAAAACAAACAGATAGAGCAATTGCACCTGCGGGCGCCCGCACGGCAATGTCCCGCCAGTGCTTTTGGTCTGATCCAGTAGGTAACTCACGAGCCTCGATCAGCCGACCGTCGATTTCAAGAATGCCAGCGCGGCAGCGGTCAGCGCATCGCCGTCGTCGCCGAAATCGCGATTGATCGACATGTGCGTATAGGCGCTGCCGTCGAACAGCGTAACCCTGGTGCCGGTGGCGCGCAGGCGCTTGGCAAAGGCCTTGGAGGTCTCGCCGCGGCCAGGCGCCCGCGAATAGGCGATGAAGGTCGGCGGATGCTTGCGACCGTCGACATAGCTGATGGGCGATAGTACCGCCCATTGCGCGGGGTCGGAAAAGACCCGCGCATAGGCCCGCACCATGCCGCCATTCCTGGCAAGCGCTGCAAGGTCGTAGGCCCTTGTATCGTCGAGAAGCAGGGCAGCGACGCCGGGCAGCCCGCCGCGCATGCCGGTCAGTGCAATCAGATGGCAGCCGGCCGAATGGCCCATGCCCACAATGCGGTTGGGGTCGCCGCCATGCCGGGCGATGTTGGCCCTGATATAGCCATAGGCCTTTTCGACGTCGCCGGCCTGGGTGGCGACATCGGCCTCAGGCAACATGCGGTAATCGATGGAGACGAAGCAGAAGCCATTGGCCAGCAGGAAGGCCGGCTTGGCGTTGACCTGGCTGCGCTTGCCGAACTGCCAGGTGCCGCCATGGACGAAAAACACGACCGGCAGGCCGGTTGCACCATCGGGCGCATAGATATCGAGTTTGGCCGGCCCGTAATCGAAAGTTTTTGGCGCTGGTTGGCGCTGGCGCCATGCGGCCGATGCTCCCAGCGGCAGCATCGCCGCCACGGAAGCCAGAATAAGGCTTCGTCGATCGATCATCGTGGTCTCCCGACCGTGTTGGCCAAGAGTGCCCGCGGACGCCACGAGCGTCCAGTTAAGGATCGGCAATATCCAAAAATCTGGTTCGGCGATCGATCCTCGATCCGAACGCGATCGGACTGCCCTATCGAACCCGCATCGGGCGACAGCTCTCACCGCATCAAATGCACGCTCTCGGTTCAGTTCACGAAATCAATATTTGTCCTTGACGGCCTCATCTGTCCATCACCCCCTAAGTTATTGGATACGCATTCTAATCACATGGGGTGCTGTCCCGGGTCGATGCCAGGCGCACGTTCTCTCCTTCATGTGAAGGGAACCACAATGCACCCCCGGTAGTTGAATAGATTGAGAGCCATCCGGCAGCCAGAACGGCTTTGAGGGCGGAATATCATGCGTGAGAATCAGTCCGACGTCTTCGATCTTTTTTCGGAGATTTATGCGAACGCGGCCCAGGAAGAAATCAGCCTCCAGCAGTACCTTCTTGCCTGCCGAGAGGACAAATCGATGTATGCCTCGGCGCCTGAACGGATGGTCGAGGCAATCGGCGAGCCGAACCTGGTCGACACCAGCAAGGATGAGCGACTCGGCCGCATTTTCTCGAACCGCACCGTCAAGATCTATCCCTCTTTCTCCGACTTCTACGGCATGGAGGATACGATCGAGCGCATCGCCGGATATTTCCGCTATGCCTCCCAGGGGCTCGAGGAGCGCAAGCAGATCCTCTACCTCCTCGGCCCTGTCGGCGGCGGCAAATCCTCTCTGGCCGAACGGCTGAAGAGACTGATGGAGGAACGCCCGATTTACACGCTGAAGGCCGGCAACCAGATCAGTCCGGTTTTCGAATCGCCGCTCGGCCTTTTCAATCCCGATCGCATGGGCGACCTGCTGGAAGACAAATACGGGATAGCCCGGCGCCGTCTCAACGGGCTTATCTCGCCTTGGGCGGCCAAGCGGCTTGATGAATTGTCCGGCGACATTTCCAAATTCAGCGTGGTCGAATTGAAGCCTTCGCGGCTGCGCCAGATCGGCATCACCAAGACGGAGCCTGGCGACGAGAACAATCAGGATGTCTCGGCCCTGGTCGGCAAGGTCGACATCAGGCAATTGGAAAATTTCAGCCAGTCCGATCCGGACGCCTATTCCTACAGCGGAGGACTGAACCGGACCACACAGGGCCTGCTCGAATTCGTCGAAATGTTCAAGGCGCCCATCAAGGTCCTGCATCCGCTGCTGACCGCGACCCAGGAGGGCAGCTACAACGGCACCGAGAATTTCGGCGCCTTCCCCTATCAAGGCATCATCGTGGCCCATTCCAACGAATCGGAATGGCAGCAGTTCAAGAACAACAAGAACAACGAGGCTTTTCTCGATCGCATCCTGGTGGTCAAGGTGCCGTATTGTCTGCGGACAACCGAAGAAAGACATATCTACGAAAAGCTGCTGCGGGAGAGCGAATTGGCCACCAGTGCCTGTGCCCCCGAGGTGCTGGACATCCTCAGCCGCTTTACCGTCTCGACCCGCTTGGCCAAGCACGACAATTCGCCGCTCTACACCAAGATGCGTGCCTATGACGGCGAGAACCTGAAGGACATCGACCCCAAGGCGAAACCGGTTCAGGAATATCGCGACGCCGCCGGCGTCGACGAGGGCATGGCCGGCGTCAGCACGCGCTTTGCCTTCAAGATCCTGTCGCAGACCTTCAACTATGACACCGAGGAGGTGGCCGCCGACCCTGTACATCTCATGTACATCCTGGAGGAGGCAATCAAGCGCGAACAGTTTCCGAAAGAGACGGAAGCGGACTATCTGGAGTTCATCAAGTCCGAACTGGCGGCGCGGTATGCCGAGTTCATCGGCCACGAAATCCAGAAGGCCTATCTGGAATCGTACAGCGAGTACGGCCAGAACCTTTTCGATCGCTACATCGCTTATGCCGATGCCTGGATCGAGGATCAGGACTACAAGGATCCCGACACTGGCCAGATCCTCAACCGCGAGGTTTTGGACAATGAGCTGTCGCAGGTCGAAAAACCGGCCGGCATCGCCAATCCCAAGGACTTCCGCAACGAGGTTGTGAAGTTCACGTTGCGCGCCCGTGCAAGAAACCACGGCCGCAACCCGGCGTGGACAAGTTACGAAAAGCTGCGCGAAGTCATCGAGAAGCGCATGTTCGGCCAGGTCGAGGACCTCCTGCCGGTGATCAGCTTCGGCTCCAAGCAGGATAGCGTCACGGAAAAACGGCATAATGAATTCGTGCAACGGATGGTCGAGCGCGGCTACACCCAGCGGCAGGTGCGTCGCCTTGTGGACTGGTACATGCGGGTGAACAGGGCGGGTTGAGAGAGCCCGGATGGTTCCATGCCGATCTTCATCGACCGTCGCCTGAACCCGAAAGACAAGAGCCTCGGCAATCGCCAGCGCTTTCTCAGGCGTGCGCGCGAGGAACTGAAGCGGAGCATACGCGATCAGATCCGCACCGGCAGGATCGCCGATGCCGACGCCGAGCACGCTGTGCCCATGCCCGAAAGAGGCACGGGCGAGCCGAGCTTCAACAACGCTCGCAACAGCGGCAGGCGCCAGCACATCCTGCCGGGCAACAGGCATTTCTCCCCTGGAGACCTGATCCCCAAGCCCGGCGGGGGCGGCGGCGCGGGAGCCCCGGGGAATACGGCGTCTGAAGACGACTTTCGTTTCGTGCTATCGCGTGAAGAGGTGCTCGATCTTTTTTTCGAGGATCTCGAACTCCCAGATATGGTCAAGCTCAACCTCAAGGAGATCCTTGCCTTCAAGTCGCGCCGGGCTGGCTTCGCCGCCACCGGCTCACCGACCAACATCAATGTTGTGCGCACGATGCGCAACAGCCACGGCCGCCGCATTGCGCTGAGACGTCCCAAGCAGGAGGAGCTGGACGCGATCCTCCAGGAAATCGCCACGCTCGAGTTGGTGCCATCCAGCGCAGCGGCGCGCCAGCGCATTGCGGCGTTGCGCGAAGAGCTTGACCGGCTGGAACGGCGGCGCAGGCGGATTGCCTATGTCGATCCGGTCGACATCCGCTTCAACCGCTTCGATCCCCGGCCTGTGCCGAACGCCAATGCCGTCATGTTCTGTCTGATGGATGTATCCGGCTCGATGGGTGAGCGCGAAAAGGATCTGGCCAAGCGCTTCTTCGTACTGCTGCACCTGTTCTTGAAACGGCGCTACGAGCGCATCGAGATCGTCTTCATCCGCCACACGCACCTGGCCCAGGAGGTCGATGAGGAAACATTTTTCTACAACACGCAAAGCGGCGGCACCGTCGTTTCCACCGCGCTGGAGGAAATGCACCGAATTATTGACGAACGTTACCCCGCCCACGAATGGAACATCTACGCCGCCCAAGCCTCGGACGGCGACAATTTCGCTGGCGATTCCGAGCAATGCATAACATTGCTCAACGGCAAGCTCATGCGGCTGTGCCAGTATTTCGCCTATGTCGAGATCATCGACGAGCGTGAAGCCCATATCTTCGGCACGACCGAAAACGGGACATCGCTATGGCGTGCCTATAGCGAGATCGACCTGAGATGGCCGAACTTCCAGATGAGCCGCATTGCCACGCCCGCCGACATCTACCCGGTCTTTCGCCAGCTCTTCGGCAGACAGCCGGCTTCCCTCAAGAGTGCATGAGGGCTCCGATGGCCAGACAAGGCAGTAAATCCAGCCTGCTTTTTTCAGGGTCCGACTGGGATTTCAGGACATTGTCACGAACCTATGACGCGATCGAGGCAATCGCGGTCGAAGAGCTTCATCTCGAAACCTACCCCGTGCAGATGGAGATCATCTCTTCCCAACAGATGCTCGACGCCTATTCATCGGTCGGCATGCCACTGATGTATCGTCACTGGTCTTTCGGCAAACATTTCCTCCATCAGGACCTGCTCTATCGCAAAGGCGGGCGAGGGCTTGCCTATGAACTGGTCATCAATTCCAATCCCTGCATCGTTTATCTGATGGAGGAAAACACCATGGCCCTGCAGGCCCTGGTGACGGCCCATGCTGCGCTCGGGCACAACCATTTCTTCAAGAACAACCAGTTGTTCAAGCAGTGGACGGACGCAGGGGCGATCCTCAGCTACCTGGACTTCGCCAAGGGCTACATTGTCCGTTGCGAGGAGCGGCACGGCCTCGCCGCCGTCGAGGCTGTTCTTGATTCCGCCCACGCGCTGATGGCGCAGGGCGTGTTCCGCTATCACCGGCCGCCGAAACTGTCGTCGGAGCGGCAGCGCGAAGGGCTTCGCGAGCGCCTCGAATACGAAGAACACTCCTATAATGATTTGTGGCGCACGCTGCCGCCGTCGCAGCGAACGGCCAACGACAAGGGACCCGACGAGCCGGAGCGGAAGAAATCGCTCAACCTGCCCGAGGAAAACCTGCTTTATTTCCTGGAAAAGAACAGCCTGGTCCTGGAGCCTTGGCAGCGTGAGGTGATCAGGATCGTTCGTGTCATAGCACAATATTTTTATCCTCAACGGCAAACACAGGTGATGAACGAGGGCTGCGCCACTTTCGTCCACTATACGCTGATGAACATGCTGTTCGATCGCGGCCAGATCAGCGAAGGCGCCATGCTCGAAATCCTGCGGAATCATTCCAACGTGGTCTTCCAGCCGGCATACGACGATCCGCGCTTTTCCGGCATCAACCCCTACGCTCTCGGCCTCGATATGATGCAGGACATTAAGCGCATCTCGACCGAGCCGACGGCGGAAGACCGGGAATGGTTTCCCGACATCGCCGGTCACGGCAACTGGCTTGAGGTCCTGCTCGATGCCTGGGCGGATCACCGGGACGAGTCCTTCATCCGCCAGTATCTCAGTCCGACCTTGATCCGGAAATGGCGGTTCTTTGTGCTCGGTGACGTTGCCGAACAACCGCATTGCCAGGTCGCCTCGATCCACAACGAACGCGGCTATGCCAAGATCCGCGCCGCGCTTGCCCACAGCTACGAGATCGGCGCGAACCAACCGGACATCCAGGTGATGGATGTCGATCTGCTCGGCGACCGGCATTTGAGACTGCAGCACAAGGTCAATGATGGCATCCTTCTCGAGGATGCCAGCCGCGATGCCACGCTTCGTCACATCCGCAGGCTTTGGGGTTATGAGGTCAGCCTGGCGGCCGTCGACGCTGAGACGGGCGCGGCTATCCACGAACGCTCGACGAGCCAGATCGCAGAATGAGACTCCGCGGCTGCGCTGGTCTCATGGCGCCAAAAAGTGCGCAGCGTTTTAAGCGTCGCCGGCTGGCCTGATCCTCAGCCTGGCAATCCGGTTCTTGTCGCGCTTCATGACGGTGAAGCGCTTGCCGTGGAATGTGAAAGCCTGCTTCTCCTCGGGGATCGACTGCGTCTCGTGGATGACGAGGCCGGCAATGGTGGTGGCCTCTTCATCCGGCAGGTTCCAGTCGAGCGCCCGGTTCAGGTCGCGGATCGGCACCGTGCCGTCGACGACGACGGAACCGTCGGCCTCCTGCTTGACGCCCTGGATGTCGACATCATGCTCGTCGGCGATCTCGCCGACGATTTCCTCGATGATGTCCTCCAGCGTCACCAGCCCTTCGACCTCGCCATATTCGTCGACGACGACGGCGAAATGCGCCTTGCGGCGCAGGAAGGCGTTGAGCTGTTCCTGCAATGTCGTGGTGTCGGGCACGAACCAGGGTTTCGAGGCAATCTTCATCACGTCGATCCTGGAGAAGTCGTTGCCGACTTCGTTCAAGGCGCGCAGCAGATCCTTGGCGTGCAGCACGCCGACGATGTTGTCGAGCGATCCCTTCCACAGCGGCATGCGGGTGTGCGGGCTCTGCAGGATCTCGCGCACCACCGCCTCCGGCGCATTGTCGGCATTGACCGAGCGCATGTTGGTGCGGTGGACCATGATGTCGGAGACTTCAAGCTCGGCGAGATCGAACAGGCCGCCGACACGATCGCGATCCTCGCGCACCATCTGGCCGTCGCGGCGGAAATCGTCGACCGCGCCGCGCAGCTCGTCCTGAGTCGAGCGCTGCGGCTCGATGCGCGACAGCTCATAACCAAAAGCTGCAAGCAGGCGCGTGCGCACGGCAACGACCAGCAGGATGAGGATGGCAAGGACAGCGACGACGATCCAGCCGGTCTCGTTGTTCATTTCGGCCGCATCTTCTGCTGGCCCAGCCGGCTTTCCTGCTGGCTGGGATGGTTCTCTTTCAGGAACGACAGCACTTCCGACGCCGGAACATCCTTGGCGATGACGGCTTGGCCGATGCCGCGCGTCAGGATGAAGGTCAGAGCACCGCGCGACACCTTCTTGTCCTGGGTGATGAAGGCAAGCAGCGCCTCGGCGCCCGGCAGAGCGCCCGGGATATCGGCCATGCGCCAGGGCAGGCCGACGGCGCGCAGATGCGCCTCGACGCGCGCCGCATCGTCGGGGCTGGCCAGGTTGAGCCGCGACGAGAACCGGTACGCCAGCGCCATGCCGATAGCGACGCCTTCGCCATGGACAAGGCGGGTTCCGTCATATTGGGTGGCGGCTTCCAGCGCGTGACCGAACGTGTGGCCGAGATTGAGCAGCGCGCGGTCGCCGGTCTCGAACTCGTCGCGGGCAACGACGTCGGCCTTGGCCCGGCAGGCTTCGGCAATGGCCTGCGCCCTCTCCGGTCCACCGGCAAAAACCTGGCCCCAGTTCTCTTCCAGCCAGGCGAAAAATTCCGGCCGGTCGATAAGCCCGTATTTGGCGAGCTCGGCATAGCCGGCGCGGAATTCGCGGATCGGCAGCGTGTCGAGCACTCCGGTGTCGGCCAGCACCAGCTTCGGCTGATGGAAGACGCCGACAAGGTTCTTGCCGCGCGCGCTGTTGATGCCGGTCTTGCCGCCGACCGAGGAATCGACCTGCGCCAGCAGCGAGGTCGGGATCTGCACAAAATTCATGCCGCGCCGCACGATGCCGGCGGCGAAGCCGGCAAGGTCGCCGATAACGCCGCCGCCAAAAGCGATGACAATGTCGCCGCGTTCCAGCCTGGCTGCCAGCACACCGTCTACCACCTCTTCGAGATGAGCAAAGCTCTTGGTCTTCTCGCCGGGCGGCAGCGTGATCACAGCGGGCTGGATGCCGCCCGTCTCGAGGCTGGCCTTCAGCGCATCGAGATGCGCTGAAGCGACATTGGCGTCGGTGATCACAGCGGCGCGGGTACCCGGCAGCCGGCGCGAAATCTCCGCACCGGCGCGTGATAGCAGCCCCGAGCCGATCAGGATGTCGTAGGTCCGGTCGCCAAGGCCCACTTCGACGGTGACTGGCTGATCCGCGCTCACGATCGCACCTCGCCTGTCGCAGCGGTCACATCGATGCCGAAATGCCGGCACAGCGCATCCACCACCTCGGCCGCGATAACCTCCTTACGGTCGTCGCGGGTGGGCACGGTGACGTCGGATGTCGCGTAGACCGGATAGCGCTCGCTCATCAGCCGCTCCAGCACGGCGCGGGGGTCGGCACTTTTCAACAGCGGCCGGTTCTGCTTCTTGGAGACGCGATCCATCAGAAGGTCGAGCTCGGCCTTCAGCCACACCGACACGCCGTGCGAGGCGATCGCCTCGCGCGTCTGCGCGTTCATGAAGGCACCGCCGCCCGTCGACAGCACTTGTGGGCCGTTTTCCAGCACCCGCAGGATGACGCGCTGCTCCAGCGCCCTGAATTCGGTCTCGCCATAACGCTCGAACAGCTCCGGAACGGTCATGCGCGAGACGCTTTCGATCTCCTGGTCGCTGTCGATGAAAGGCAGCGCCAGCATCGTCGCCACCTTGCGGCCGATCGCCGTCTTGCCGGCGCCCATCAGCCCGACAAAAACGATGGAACGGCTGCCGAGCCCGCCAAGCAGCGCGGCGTGGGTCTCGTCTGGAGGATTTGCTGGCAGCGCGTTCATCGGATGTTTCGAGGGCCCTCTTTGCCGGCGTATCGACATGAAAAGCCCGTTTGCGTCAAGCATGGCAAGCACCTTGAGCCCGATATGGGCTGGCAGGGTCTGCACCGGAAGTTGCTGACAGGCCTCAGCTTCTTCCTTGAATTGGCCGGATTGGCGTCCCATAAGGGGACAGGGTTTGGAAACGCAGAACAAGAAAACGGGCGAAAATTAATGCCGACACTGTTTCGCTTTGTCGTGATAGCAGCGATTCTGGCTGGCATTGCCTATGGTACGATGTTCGCGCTGGTGATGTTCGTGGAGCCCAAGAAGGGGGAAATGAGCGTGCGCATCCCTCCGGAAAAGCTCAACCCCAAGAAAAGTTGAATGAACAGCGCCGCTCGCATCGAAGCCTTCCTGGAAATGATGAGCGCCGAACGGGGTGCCGCCGAAAACACGCTTTCCTCCTACCGCCGTGACCTCGAAGACGCCTCTGGCGAGATCGATGGCGGGCTCGCTGGTGCGGCAGCCGCCGATATCCGCGCCTATCTCGACGACGTCGCCGCACGCGGCTTTGCCGCCACGTCGCAGGCGCGCAAATTGTCAGCGATCCGCCAGTTCTTCAAATTCCTCTACGCCGAAGGCCTGCGCGGCGATGACCCGACCGGCACGTTGGACAGCCCGAAGAAAGGCCGCCCGCTGCCCAAGACGATGAGCGAGGCCGACACCGGCCGGCTAATCGACCGCGCAGCACTCGAGGCCGGCGATTCAGGGCTCGGCGACGGTGAGTGGCTGGCGGCGCTGCGCCTGCATGCGCTGGTCGAGGTGCTTTATGCCACCGGCCTGCGCGTTTCCGAGCTGGTCGGCTTGCCGGTGACCGTGGCGCAGCGCGACGACCGCTTCTTCATGGTGCGCGGCAAGGGCGACAAGGAGCGCATGGTGCCGCTCTCGGCCAAGGCGCGCATAGCGATGAAGACCTGGCTTGCCGCCCGCGCCAAGGTTCCAGCCCTTGCCGACAGTCCGTTTCTGTTTCCGGCCGCCTCGGACAGCGGCTATCTCTCGCGCCAGGTCTTCGCGCGCGACCTGAAAGGGCTGGCGGCAAGGGCCGGCATCGCCTCGGCGAAGATCTCGCCGCATGTGCTGCGCCATGCTTTCGCTAGCCATCTCCTGCAGAACGGCGCCGATCTCAGGGCCGTGCAGCAATTGCTCGGCCATGCCGACATATCGACGACACAGATTTACACCCATGTGCTGGAAGAGCGGCTGGTGCGGCTGGTCAACGATCATCATCCGCTTGCCGACTAGGCCTCATATCGCTATGTGAGGACGACGTTTCACCGCCCGGAGCTTTGGATTCAAGGGTTCCGTCAGCCATTGCCTTCCGATGTATCGGTCCGCTCACGCATGTATAATTACCTCGATTTCGAAAAGCCGGTGCAGGACCTCGAGGGCAAGATCCTCGAGCTGAAGAAGCTCGCCGAGAATGGCGAGGCGGTCGATGTCGGCGACGAGATCAGCCGTCTCGAGAAGCGCTCCCGCGACGCCCTGCGCGACGCCTACAAGGCGCTGACGCCGTGGCAGAAAGTACAGGTGGCGCGCCATCCCGACAGGCCGCATTGCGTCGACTACATCAAGGGCCTGTTCAACGATTTCACGCCGCTGGCCGGCGACCGCAATTTCGGCGAGGATCAGGCGATCGTCGGCGGTTTCGCCCGCTTCCGCGGCGAGCCGGTGGCCATCCTCGGCCAGGAAAAGGGTTCCGACACGACCAGCCGCCTGAAGCACAATTTCGGCTCGGTGCGGCCGGAAGGCTACCGCAAGGCGGTACGGCTGATGGAACTCGCCGACCGCTTCAATATCCCGCTGCTGACGCTGGTCGACACCGCCGGCGCCTATCCCGGTGTCGGCGCCGAGGAGCGCGGCCAGGCGGAAGCCATTGCCCGTTCGACCTCCGCATGCCTTGGCCTCAAGGTGCCGTCGATCTCGGTGGTCATCGGCGAAGGCGGCTCGGGCGGCGCCATCGCCATCGCCACCGCCAACCGCGTCTACATGCTCGAACACTCCATCTATTCGGTGATTTCGCCGGAGGGCGCGGCCTCGATCCTGTGGCGCGACACCACACGATCGAAGGACGCGGCGACCAACATGAAGATCACCGCCCAGGATCTTTTTGAGCTGAAGATCATCGACGCCATCATTCCCGAGCCGCTCGGCGGCGCGCATCGTGGCGCCGAAACCGTGATCGCCGCGACCGGCGACCTCATCGCCAGGACGATGAAGGATTTTGCCGGCGCCAACATCGATTTCCGCGAGCAGCGCCGCGAGAAATACCTGGCAATGGGCCGCAGTCTCTGATCGCAGGCAGCCTTGCTCGCCACAATGTGGCGGCACGGAGCATTTTTGCCACAAAAATGCCGCTGCTTTCGGCTCAATGGGACTGCCGTCAGGGGACGCGTCGACACTTGCGGTAAGGAATTTGTTAGGGTTAACGGGCTTAGGGTCCGTCGATGTGCAGTGCAGTAGCCTGGGCGCGAACGCCCTGGCGCCAGAGAAAAGACGATACCCGTAGCCATGTTCGCCAAGCTTGCCCGTACCGGAATGCTGATAGCCGCGCTCGGCGTGGCCGGGTGCAACAATTCGTCGATGAAGGATTTTGCCCCGGAAGCCAACAAGCCGCTGCCCGACAAGATCCTCGCCGACATGAGGGCCAAGGGCATGGTCCGCACCTCGTCGGTGATGGCCCGCATCTTCAAGGAAGAAGGCAAGCTCGAAATCTGGAAGGCCAAGACCAACGGCCGCTATGACATGGTCGCCAGCTACGACATCTGCAAATGGTCGGGCAAGCTCGGACCGAAATACACCGAAGGCGACCGCCAGGCGCCGGAAGGCTTCTACACGGTGCGTCCGGCGCAGATGAACCCGCGCTCGAACTACCATCTGTCCTTCAACATCGGCTATCCCAACGCCTATGACCGCGCCAATGGCCGCACCGGCTCCAACTTGATGGTGCATGGCGCCTGTTCGTCGTCGGGCTGCTATTCGATGACCGACGCTCAGATCGAGCAGATCTATGCCTTTGGCCGCGATGCCTTCCAGGGCGGCCAGACCGAGTTCCAGATCCAGGCGTTTCCGTTCCGCATGACCGCCGCCAACATGGCGCGCTACCGCAACGACCCGAACTACGACTTCTGGAAGATGCTGAAGGTCGGCTACGACAATTTCGAGATCACCAAGGTGCCGCCGAAGGTCGACGTCTGCGAAAAGCGCTATGTTTTCAACCAGGCTGCCGCCGACGGCGAAACATTCGATCCGACCGGCGCCTGCCCGGCGACGACGCAACCTGATTCGCTGAAAAGCGCCTACAACTCCTACATGAGCACCTACGACGCGGCGTTCAACGGCGCGGTCAAGGCCAGCGTACCGGCGCCCAAGCCGACCATCGCAGGCATCAAGGAAGCCAGCATCGTCTCCGACTGGTCCAAGCGCCGCGCCCGCGGTGAGCGCGTGCCGATCGACCCGCCGTCGCTCAACAACGACGGCTCGGTCACCGAGACGGCGCGCATGGGCCGCATCGATTCGCCTGCCGGCCGCAAGATGGCCGCCCTCGACGCCGAAAAGGCCGCCAAGCAGAAGGCCGAGGAGCAGAGGCTGGCTGCCATAGAGGCGGCCAAGCAGGCCAAGGAAGCCGCCAAGGCTCAGGCTCTGGCTGAAAAAGAGGCCGAGAAGGCTGCCAAGGAAGCCCCTGTCGCCACCGCGACCATCGCAGCCCCTTCCGAAGCCGCGCCAGTGGCAGAAACGCAAGCCGCGAGTGCCGACGAGAGCCGGGTGACAAAGCTGAAGAACAAGCTACTCGGCATGTTCGGCGGCTGATTTTCACCGTGACTGATCGCGCCGCTGTCTATGACCTCAAGGGACTGAACTGCCCCTTGCCCGTGCTCAAGGCCAAGAAGCGCCTTGCCGGCATGCAACCGGGCAGCCGCCTCTGGCTTGAAACCACCGATCCGCTCGCCGTCATCGACATTCCGGCATTCTGCTCCGACAGCGGCCACAATCTCATCGAAACGGCGGCTGTCGTCGGTGGCCATCGCTTCCTGGTCGAGCGCGGCGAACAGCGATCGTAGAGCTTACCGTCCAGCAATCGCCAGCGGATTGTTTTCCAGCGCCGCGCGGTCGGGCGTATCGATCGACGGCCGGTTGGTGAAGGCGGCGAACAGCCGGCGGATATAGTCTTCCGGCATATCGAGCGTGATCAGAACCAGCCGTGTGCCACGCTGGCCATCGGGCCAGGCCGGCAATTGCACCGGCGGATGCAGGATTTTCTGCACGCCATGGATCACCAGCGGCCGCGATGGGTCTTCCCTGAGTTCGATGATGCCCTTCATGCGCAGCAGGCGCTCACCATGCGTCGAACGCAACAGGTCGAGAAACATCTCGATGGCCGAAAACGGCACCGGGCCGTCATGCACCAGCGAATGGGAGCGCACCCGCGAATCGTGGCGATGGCCGTGGTCATGGTCATCTTGATGATCGTGGTCATGATGATGGTGGTCGTGATGATGGTGGTCGTGATCGTGCGCTGCTTCCTCGCGAAGCCAGCGCCGCACATCAGCGGCTTTGGTGGCGGGATTGTAAAGGCCGCAGTCGAACAGCGCCGCCACGCCTGTCCCGGTGTCGGTGGCATCGAGCAGCTCGGCGCCCGGATTGATCTGCCGCAGTCGCGCCCGCAGCGTTTCCAGTTCGCTGGGGTCGGTGACCAGGTCTGCCTTGCTGAGCACGATACGGTCGGCGACGGCAACCTGCTTGACCGCCTCGACATGGGCATCGAGCGTCGCCTCCCCGTTCACGGCGTCGACCAAAGTAATGACGCCATCGAGCCGGAAAGCCTGGACGAGTGCGGGATGCGCCATGACCGACTGCAGCACCGGCGCCGGATCGGCCAGTCCCGTGGTCTCGACGATGACACGGGCGAGCCGGGCGATGCGGCCGGTCTGCAGCCGGTCGACCAGGTCGGCCAGCGTGTCGACCAGTTCGCCGCGCACAGTGCAGCACAGGCAGCCGTCGGAAAGCTGGATGATGCCGTCGGAAGACTGCTCGACCAGCAGATGGTCGATCGCCACCTCGCCGAACTCGTTGATGATGACCGCCGTATCGGCCAGCGCCGGATCCTTCAACAGCCGGTTGAGCAGCGTCGTCTTGCCGGCGCCGAGAAAACCGGTAAGCACCGAGACGGGGATCGGGAAGCCGCTCATTGAGTTCTATCTGTCTGCTTGAGCATGACCTTTTCCGAAAACCGGTCTCCACTTTTCGGGATCATGCTCTAATTCGCAACCTTGGCCGGCTGGTCGCCCTGCGCGGCGGAGCCGGCAATCTTCGGACCCGTGCCGGCCGGTGCCGGCCTATCGGGCCGCCAGCTCGGGATCGGCACGTCGGCATAGTCCTGTCCGCCTTGGTCGAGGACGGCCTTCGGCGCCGGACCGGTGGCGCCGCCAAGGCCGACGGCAACCAGCGTCGGCACATGGTCGAGCTTTTTCTGATAGGGCGATTTCGGCACGTCCTTGGCAACAACCGGCGGCGCTTCGGACTGTTCCTGCGGCGCCTTCTTCTTGCAGACCTCGTCATGCATGTCGTTGGGCGAGACCGTGTCGCCATAGGGCGCCAGCGTGGTGACGGTGGCCGAGCCGGCGGCAGGCGTGTCGAAACCCTGATCGAGCAGTTTCGCGGCGGTCTCGGCACGGGTGACCGCCGACTTCTCGCCAAGCACCACCGCGACCAGCGTGCGCCCGTTGCGGGTCGCCGAACCGATCATGTTGAAGCCGGAGGGACAGACAAAGCCGGTCTTCATGCCGTCGGCGCCGGGATAGCGGCCGATCAGCAGATTGTAGTTGGGAATAGCCTTCTTGCCGACGGCAAGACCTTCGATCGAAAACCACGGCGCATATTGCGGAAATTCCCGCCGGATCGCCATCACCAGGACGGCGAGGTCGCGCGCCGTCGTGTATTGATCCGGCGAATAGAGTCCGTTCGGATTGACGAAATGCGTGCCGTTCATACCGAGCCGGGTCGCCTCGGCATTCATCCGTTCGGCAAAGGCTGCCTGCGAGCCGCCGACGTTCTCGCCGACGGCCATGGCGATGTCGTTGGCCGATTTGACCAGCATCATCTTCAGCGCATTGTCGAGCCGCATCACCGAGCCCGGCTTGAAGCCCATCTTGCTTGGCGGCTCGGAAGCGGAGTGTTTCGTCACCTTGATCGGCGAATCAAGCTGAACTTCGCCGGCCGCGATCGCTCGAAAGGTCACATAAGCGGTCATCAGCTTGCTCAACGACGCCGGATACCAGCGCTTGAATGCATCCTGATGCTGCAGGATCTTGCCGCTGCCGAGATCGAACACGACCACCGGATTGGCCAGCGCCGGCCCGGCCAGGACCGACAGCGCGATTGTGCCAGCCGAGAATAGTTTGAGGAAATGCCTGTGCCGCATGATCAAATCCGAAATCGCCTCTTGCCGTAGTCGCCCCTGGCTCCGTAAGATTTCGTTACGCGATCGCCAGCATGATAGGTCCGACCCTCAAAAACCGGACCGCATCGATGCGGTGCTATTTACCCTATGTGACGCCAAGATGGCAAAGTGCCTGGCGATCACAATTGCAAGGCAGCGGCCAAAACCCGCCTGTCCCAACAGCGAGATGGAACCATCATGCCAATCCTGAACCGTGCCGCCGAAATGCAGGACGAAGTTGCCGGCTGGCGCCAGCATCTGCACCAGACGCCAGAACTCAACTTCGACGTCTTCAAAACCGCCGCCTTCGTCACCGAGAAGCTGAAAGCCTTCGGTTGCGACGACGTGGTGACCGGCCTCGGCAAGACCGGCGTGGTTGGCATCATCCGCGGCCGCCAGGGCCAAGGCCCCACCATCGGCCTGCGCGCCGACATGGACGCGCTGCCGCTCAACGAGATATCAGGCAAGCCCTATGCCTCGACCATTCCCGGCAAAATGCATGCCTGCGGCCATGACGGCCACACGGCGATGCTGCTTGGTGCCGCGAAATATCTCGCCGAGACCCGCAACTTCACGGGTTCGGTGGCGGTGATCTTCCAGCCTGCGGAGGAAGGCGGCGGCGGCGGCAACGAGATGGTCAAGGACGGCATGATGGAGCGTTTCGACATTTCCAAAGTGTTCGGCATGCACAACATGCCGGGCCTGCCTGTCGGGCAGTTCGCCATCCGCCCGGGCCCGATCATGGCGGCGACGGCCGAATTCACCATCACCGTGCGCGGCAAGGGCGGCCATGCGGCGATGCCGCACGGCACGATCGATCCGATCGTCATCACCAGCCAGCTGGTCGGCGCCTTGCAGACGATCGCCTCGCGCAGCACCGACCCGGTCGAGGCCGTGGTGGTGTCGGTGACCAAGTTCCATGCCGGTGACGCATACAACATCATCCCGGAAACGGCGGAAATCGCCGGCACCGTGCGCACCTTGCGCAAGGAAATCGCCAAGAAGTCCGAAGAGCGCATCCGCACCATCTGTGAAGGACTGGCGACCGCCTTCGGCGCCAAGATCGAGGTCGATTACCAGGCAAATTACCCTGTGACCTTCAACCACGCGGAAGAAACGGTATTTGCCAGCGATATCGCGATCGGTGTCGCCGGCGACGCCCATGTCCACCGCGGCATCCAGCCGGTGATGGGCGGCGAGGATTTCTCCTATATGCTCGAAGCCCGCCCCGGCGCCTTCATCTTCATCGGCAATGGCGACACCGCCGGTCTCCACAACCCGGCCTACGACTTCAACGACGAGGTCATCCCGCACGGCATGAGCTACTGGGTGAAACTGGCGGAAACCGCGCTGGCCGCCTGATACCTTCAACGCCAAGAGGCTGACCGAATTGCGTTCGGCCAGCCTCTTGGCGAAACGATCCGAAGCGGCTATGTGTCGGGCCGCGTGGTCCCGTAGCTCAGTAGGATAGAGCGGCAGATTCCTAATCTGTAGGTCACAGGTTCGATTCCTGTCGGGATCACCATGCTTTTCAATGGCTTAGTGAAGAACCGTCGTATTTTTTGCGAAATTGGGTCTGTTGGAGAGGGCAAAACCATCACGCCCTCATGCGCGCATTTGACAATCGTCGGGCCTCAGACGTGAGAGAGAATCCTCGCTTGCGCTGGCATTTCGGCATTCGTCTGCTGCATTGGCTAACCGTGATCGCGCTCGCGGCACAAATCGCCATTGCCTTCGGACCGATGGACGGGCCGGGTATGGCGACGATGAGCTGGCTTCCGCTTCACATGTCGATCGGCGTGACGATCCTTGCCGTCATCATCCTCAGGCTTTGCTGGCGCATCTTCATCCGGGCCCCTGTCAGGCAAACCTCACGGTTCATGCGGTTTGCGACTTCATTCTTCCATGTGCTTCTCTACGTCACGATTCTCGCCGTCCTGATAACGGGATGGCTGGGCTACCGGCCAATGCCTTTCATGCCTCCCGCACGGCTTTTCGGAAACTTGCCTGTCCCGTTGGCGCCATCCGTCGGCGCGACAAGGGCTTTCGCGTCCATCCACGCAAAGCTGGTCTGGATACTGCTTGGATTCGTCGGCGTTCACATCCTGGCTGGGTTTGTGCATTTCGCCCTGCTTCGCGATGATGTCATGTACACCATGCTCTTTGGACGGCCGGACATCGCTTCGCGCAAAGAGAAAGCGCAGCTTGCTGTCGACGATGACGCCGGCGGCTCACGCAATCGCCCATAATCCTCCCGCAATGACAGCCGCGTATCGCGCCGCCGGCGGCTTCCTACCTGCCGTGGGCTCGCTAGGCCGACGGACGACGAAGAATCATAGTGACAGTGCACTTTTTACCTTGGTCGCCCGGCCGTCGCATTCGACGCACAAGGCCGAGAGCATCGACCGTAGTGCACTCTCGCCGTAATTAGCAAAAGTTGTGGCTAATCAGCCTCCCGCGCCTGCGCCATCGGCTTTTGTAGTAGTCTTACGTCTGAAAACTTCGGCCGAGAATCAGCCGGGGTGGCGGGCGGCTGGTTGTGGCGACACTCAACGCGCAGGTTCTGGATTTCCTAGACTGGTGGCTCGATGAGCTGCGAGGGGTCTGGACGCGGATTGTTCCCAGGCAAAAGCAATCTTCCCCCCGCGATTGGGTCGTCAGCCTGGCGGATGACGGCATTCGCGCCCGCGAGGCCAATGCACCGGAGTTCCAATCGATCCCGTTGGCGCTCACCGCTTCTTCCGACGAGGTTCTGGCACTTCTCCAGGGCGGGCCTCGGCGCAAGCGGCCGACCTTCGATATCCGCATTGAGCCCGGGCTGTTCCTGACCCGGCAACTGGCGGCGCGGCGGCTGCCGCTTCGCCAGGCTCGGGACATGGCTGAACTCGACCTTCTGGCCTCGACGCCGATCGATCCGGCGCAGGTGCATGTCGTCTTCGCCAGGCAAATTGAGCGGGACTGCTTCTACCATGTCATCAAGGCGAAGACGCTGGCTGCGGCGTTGGAAGCTGTCCGCCGGGCCGGCGGATCGGTCCGCTGCCTGTCGCTGTCGCAGCCGGACCGCATGCTGCAGGCCGATCCGCTCAGCCTCGCCGCCATCTGGCCGCTGACCGCGCGCGACCGGCGCGGCAGGACCGTAGGGATGGCGGCCTGTTCGATGCTGGCCGGAGCCGTGCTCTTCACATTCGCTCACGCGCATTGGCGCAGCTGGCAGGCGGGTGCCGAACTGGACGCGCAGATCGCCGATGCGCAGGTGCTGGCTAAGGCGGCACGCACCTCGCTGCAGAAGCGCCAGGCCGGCATTGAGCAGATCGAAAATATCCGTCAAGAAAAGAAGACCACGGCGTCGCTGGTCCGCGTCTGGGCCGAGCTGACGCACCTACTTCCCGACACGACCTGGCTGACCGATCTTTCGGCCAAGGGCGACGACCTGACCATCACAGGCTTTTCGGCCTCCGCCGCCGAGCTGATCCAGCCGCTCGACGCCTCACCGTTGTTTTCGGCGCCCGAATTCGCCTCGCCCGTGGTCAAGGTTCCCGGCCAGGAGGGCGAACACTTCACCATTACGGCAAAGATCGGAGCGCTCTGACGATGCTCTCCGCCATCCTCAACACCAGCCCGCTGGTTCGCCGCCTGATCGCGCTGGGCATCGCGGCGGTATCGGCTGGCGTCCTCGCCTGGGTGGTGTTCGCGGCGCTCGACAGTGTCGCCTCGGCACAGGCCGGGATCGAGGAGAAGCGCGAGCTTCTCGGCCAGTTGCAGAGCGTGGCGGCACTGGCCAAGCGCCTCGATAGCGCCGCCAGTCCGGCAGTGGCAGCAAATCCCGAATTTCTCACCGGCGAGAGCGAAGCGATCATTCGCGGCGGGCTGCAGACCCGCCTGAACGCGATCGCCGCCGCCAATGGCGTGAACGTGCTGTCGGCCGGCAATGCACCGGCGCTCAGCGAAGCCGGCGTCGATTTCATCGGGCTGCGGGCCAACCTTTCGGGGCCGCTCGAGGGCATTCACAACGCCGTCCTCGCCATCGAAACGTCGCTTCCGGTGCTGTTCATTCGCGAGGCCACCGTACGCACGACCGATGTCGGACCGGCCGCCGGGCGCAGCGGCGATCCCGAGATCTTTGCCGAGATCTTGTTTTACGGCCCGCTGCAAACGCAAGGCGCATCGGCGGCCAGTGGGGTCAAGCCATGACCCTGAAAGTCACCGGCCTGGCGATTGCGGCCATGATCGCGGGCCTCATCCTGGTCAATGTCGCGCTCTACGGCACGCCGGTGGACATCACGCCGGTCGCCTCCGGGAAAGGGCATGACGGCGCGTTGGCATCAGCGGCGGGATCGCTGCAGTTTCCCGAGGCCGGCGATTTCAGCGAGACGTTCCAGCGTCCGCTGTTCACACCGACGCGCAGGAAAATCGTGCCGCCGCCAGTCCCGCCGCAGCCGGTGGAAATAGCCGTCGCACCGGCCGAGCAGCCGGCGCCACGGCCCGAAGCCGCACCGGCCGTTGCGCCATCGCTGCTGGGCATCAGCAGAAACGGCGGAGCGGCAAAGGCGCTGCTGCGCGTCGCGGGCAGCGATGCTGCTGTCTGGTATGGCAATGGCGAGACCGTCGATGGCTGGAAGGTGTCGGCGATCGACAAGGATCAGGCCGTGCTCGAGCGGGACGGCAAGGTGGCGCACATCCTGCTTTATCCGCCATGGGAGAACCACCCGCCACCACCACCGCCCCCTCCGCCATCCCCGGTCCCGGAATTATGAGCGGCCGCACACCTCGCGACGGCGCAAGCGCAGGCAACGAAAGCCCAAATAGCGGCTTTTCGCTGGTCGCCGTGCTGGTGTTCATGCTGATCGTCTCGGCAATCGTCGTGCCCTTCGCCGTGACGGCCAAAACGCGGCTGATGATCGCCAACAACGAGGTAGAACAGGAGCGCCTGTCGCTGCTTGCCGAGGGCCTGGGCAATCTTGTTGCGAGCGAATTGACCGGCGGCTCGGGGACAAAGACGTTCGCGCTGGATTCCACACCGGCGGCGTGCCGGTCGGGTGCGTTCAGCTTCGATGTGCGCGTCCAGGATCATGGCGGGCTGATCGATCTCAATGCCGCCGACGACAATTTGCTGGCGCTTGGTTTCGCATCGCTTGGCTTCGAGCAGCAGGCGTCGCAGGCGCTGGCCGAGGCCGCGCTCCGGTTTCGTGACAATGCCAAGCTGTTTGCCGGCAAGCCCGGGCCAAGAAGCGCCGTCGGGTCGCCGCAAGACAAGCAGGCGCCGTTCGAATCGGTATCCGAACTGCAGGAGTTCGCTGCCCTTGCGTCAGTGCCCCTGCAGGCCCTCCATGCCGCCTTCACGGTCAACTCGAAGCGCGGCACGATCAGCGCCGATCGTGCACCGAACCGTCTTCGCGCGGCCCTTGCCACTGGTTCCAGCGCCGCGCTTGTTCAGGCTGCCGAGGCTTCGGCCTACACGATCGACGTGGCCGTCACACGCGACGGATCCGGCATCACGGGTCAGGCCGGGTTCATCATCGAGAAATCTCCGGTGAGCGACACGGCGTTCCGGCGCGTCTCGCGAAGCCCGGCGCGTGACGCCGGCACATTGCCTGCAGACGCCGGCAGTGCCGGCTGCGAGGTGCTTTTCGGCACCGAGGCCGCACAGCTCCTGCAGGGATGGAGCTCATGAACGCCCCCGTCCAGCCCCAGGGGATCGAGGCGTTTCTGGCCTTTCTCGAAGGCGAGAAGGTGCTGACTGCGCACGCGGCCCAACGCGCATTGGGAGCATCGCGAACATCAGGACACCCATTCGATACGGTGATGACCGAACTCGGGCTGATCGGCGAGCAGGAGCTTGCCAACAGCCTCAGCCGCTACCTCCAGGCGCCGACGCCGGTCGAGATCCCCGAACAGGTCAGCCCCGAAATGCTGGCAAGCGTGCCGCTCGCCTATCTGCGCGAAAATGCCATTCTGCCGCTGCAGATGGACGGCGAGCGGCTGGTGGTCGCCGTCGCCGATCCCTTCTCGTCGGCAACCATGGACGCGCTTGCCTTTCACTATGAGCGGACGCTGGCGTTGCGCATCTTGCCGAGGCGCATGATCACCGAATGCATCGATCGCATCGAGCAGTCGGCCCTGGTGGCGGTTTCAAACGGCGGCGGTGGCGAGACCCTGGATTTCGGCCCCGACGACCTCGAGCGGTTGAAGGATTTTGCCCGCGAAGCGCCGATCGTCCGCTTCGTCGCCGAGACCATCCACAAGGCTGTCGATGCAAGGGCCACCGACATTCATATCGAGCCGCTCGAGGATCACGTCCGCATCCGCTTCCGGCACGACGGCATGCTGTCGACCGTCGACACCGCATCGATTGCCATGCTGTCGGGCATTTCCACCCGCATCAAGATCCTGTCGCGGCTCAACATTGCCGAACGGCGGCTGCCGCAGGACGGACGCATGCGCATCGCCGTGCGCGGGCGCGACGTCGACCTGCGCGTCTCGGTTATTCCGTCGATTCACGGCGAAGCCATCGTGCTTCGAATTCTCGACCGTGCCGGCGTCGAACTGAAGTTGGAGAAACTGGGTTTCGACGGCGCCGCGCAGGCCAAGATCCGCTCCATGTCGCAAGCCGCCAACGGCATCGTGCTGATCACCGGGCCGACCGGCAGCGGCAAGACGACGACACTCTATTCGATCCTCGCCGAGCGTTCGCGTCCGGACGTCAAGATCTTCACCGTCGAGGACCCGGTCGAATACCGTATGGCGGGCATCACCCAGCTGCAGGTCAATCCGGCGATCGACCTTGATTTCGCGGCTGCGCTGCGTTCGATCCTGCGCCAGGATCCCGATATCATCCTGCTCGGTGAAATTCGCGATCGCGAGACGGCGCAGGTCGCGGTCCAGGCGGCGCTCACCGGCCATCTGGTGTTTTCGACACTTCACACCAACAGTGCCGCGGGCGCACTGACGCGGCTTCGCGACATGGGCATCGACGGCTATCTGCTCGGCGCGACGATCCGGGGCGTCATCGCACAGAGGCTGTTGCGCCGTATCTGCCCGACTTGCCATGGCGCCGAACAAACCGGCCCGGCCTGCCGCACCTGCAACGGCTCCGGCTATAGCGGGCGCACCGTGACCTACGAAATGCTGCAGGTGTCGCCGCGCATCGCCGAGCTTATCGACCAGGGCGCCGGCGAAATGGAGATCGGGAAAATTGCCGCCGAGGACGACCTCGTGCCGATGTCGGTCCACGCAACCGCCCTTGCCCGATCGCAGGTCACCACCATGGACGAGGTCCGGCGTGTCATCGATCTTGCGGGAAGTGGCTGATGCCGGCCTTCGCCTACCGCGCCTATCTCGTCGACGGCAGCACCGAGACCGGCATTCTCGATGCGTCGACCAAGCAGGATGCCGCGCGCAAACTGGCGCAGCAGGGCCGCCGCTCCTACCATCTTGCCCTGGTGAACGGCGAGAAACAGCAGGTTCGCTTGCCCGGGCGCAGCGCACTGACGTTGACCCGCAAGGTCGATCTCAGCCGTCTGTTTTCCGAGCTTTCGGTGCTTCTGAATGCCGGTTTCACCGTCGACCGCGCCTTGGGCGCGGTCATTTCGGGCGAGGCCAACGGTCAGCGGCGTCAACAGCTGCAATCGGTGCTCGATCTCACAACCGGCGGCCGGCCGATCGCCGAGGCCTTTGCCGGGCTGCCGGGTATCACCTCCGACGTTGCCGCCCTGCTCGCCAGCGGCGAGCGCAGCGGCAAGATGGCCTATATATGCCAGCGGCTGGCGGACACGTATGAGGCAACGGCCAAGCGCCGTGCGGCAATTATCGAGGCTCTGGCCTATCCTGCCTTCCTGCTGCTGGTGATGAGCGGGGCGCTGGTCATTCTGGCGACGGTCCTGGTACCGGCGCTGGAACCGATTTTCGAAGGCTCATCTGCTCCCAAGCCGTTCACCATGACCATGCTTTCTGCATTCGGCACGGTGTTCCGCGACTATCCGTTCGTCTTCCCGCTGGCGGCGGTCCTCGGCCTGCTTTCCTGGCTTTTTCTGTCCCGATCCACCGGTGCGAGAAAACGCCTCTCGCATTGGCTATTGAAGATCCCGCTGATCGGCGCGCTGGTCAGGGATGCCGTGATCGCGCGCTATCTGGAAACGCTTGCGCTGCTGCTCGGCAATGGCGTGGCGATGACCGAGGCGCTTGGCCTGGCCGCCAATGTTTCCAGGCAGAGTTCGCTGGCGGCAAGATTTGCGGCGATCGAAGAAACCGTCGCCAACGGCGCCCGCCTGCATGGTGCGATCGTCAAGGCAGGGATTTTCGACAATGCGACGATGTCGCTGGTCTCGCTCGGCGAAGAGGCCAACGCCCTTCCGGTGGTCCTGGATCGGGCGGCGAAAATGCTGCAGCTGACGCTGACGCGACGGATCGACACTGTGCTGAAGCTGCTGACCCCGGCTTTGACGATTTCGCTCGGTTTCCTCGTCGGTAGCCTGGTCATTTCGGTGATGAC
The DNA here is from genome assembly GCF_040320745.1 of Mesorhizobium sp. M0621. Taxonomy (NCBI): domain Bacteria; kingdom Pseudomonadati; phylum Pseudomonadota; class Alphaproteobacteria; order Hyphomicrobiales; family Phyllobacteriaceae; genus Mesorhizobium; species Mesorhizobium sp. M0621. The sequence continues at coordinate 99,437 of NZ_JAMYQF010000020.1, forward strand.
CACGATCCTCAGCATCAACGATCTGGCGCTGCAATGACAGCGCGGCAAGCCAACGCACAGGCGAACGCAACGGCCGGATTTACCCTGGTCGAGATGCTGGTCGTGCTGGCGATCATGGCCCTCGTCGCGGCCATCGCCGCGCCAGGGCTGGTCAGCAATTATCGCACCAAGAATCTGGAGACACTGGCCGGCGAGATCACCATGCGGCTGCGCCTGTCGCGCACATCGGCGATCGCCACTGCCAGGCCCAAGCAGGTTCTCGTCGATCTCGGCGCCCGCGCCTTCCGTTTTGGCGAGCGGGACACGCTCACGCTGCCGGACGATGTCAAAATGACCGTGACCACTGGCCAGGAGACCGTCATCGCCGACCGGCAGACAGTCTTGACCTTCCTTCCCGATGGCAGCGCTTCCGGCATGGATATCTCCCTGCAGCGAAAAGGGCGGACCGCGCGCATCGCCGTCAACTGGCTTACAGGGCTTTCAACCTGGCGCGCGCTGCCATGACGGCGCCATCGTCCCAACCCACCTCCGAAGACGGATTTTCGATCCTGGAGATGATTGTCGCCATGACCATCCTGGCGCTTGTCCTTGGCATCGCCAGCCAGTCGATCGTTCTGGCGAGCCGCAGCATCGCCGCGGCCAAGCGCCAGGTCGAAGCCGCCAGGACCGTCCGGGTGATGCTGGCCGACTACGAGGCCCGGACACAAACCACGGCGCCAAACGGCTGGACCCTGAAGACGCGCACGATAGAAATGTCGAAGGCCAAGGTGACGGCTGTGCTCATAGAAAAGACGGGCGGAGCGTTTCCAGGTAGGCCGTTTCTAACCTTCGTGCCGGTGCAGGAGCCCGGTGCTCAATGAGCGGCCTGTTTTCCCGCGCTCGCTCGAAAATCCGCGCCGTCTGCCGGCCGGAGCGTCGTTCAGGCATCCCCCTGCCCGACGCCAGATCATCAAGGCGATCATCGGCATCAGTCGAGGGATTTGCGCTGATCGACGTGTTGGTCGGTCTGGCCCTGATCGGCGTGATCACATCGCTGATGATGGTCTTCCTCGGCCAGGCTCGAACCATGCTGCGCATCGAAAAAGCAACGGAATTCCAGATGGAGGTCGATGCCGCATCGCGGTTTCTGGAAACGGCGATCAGCCATGCCGAGCCCTTGCCCTTGTCGAAGTCGTCGCCGGACCAGGTGCTTTATCTCGACGGCGATGGTGCCCGGATCGAGTTCAACGCCGTTCAGGCGATCGGCTTTAAATCCTCCGCACTACGCGAAATTGCCGTTTCGCTTGGCGGAAGTGCACTGGCCATAGTCCAGAAAACACGGCGCGGCAGCGGACCCGGCGCGTCGACGCAGAGCCAGCCGGTGCGGCTGATCGGCGGTGTGAGCGCCATACGATTCGAATATCTCGACGGTTCGGTGACAGGTTCATCGTGGTTGCCGAGCTGGAATGCGCCGCGGCGCCTGCCCGCCGCCGTGCGCTTCACCGTTTCGGTTCTGCGCGATGGTGCTGCCTATTCGACGAGCGGTTTTGCCCGCCTCGACCTGGCAAATGCCCGGCAGCTGCCGGGCACGAACGAAATACAGCACTCCGAAACACAGCGCCCATAGAACAGAAAAATCAGTTGCTGATGTCCTGGTCTTCGCCGGTTCCATCGGGCTTGCCGTCTTTTCCAAGGCTGCGGATGACCACGCCGCTCGCATCGGCCTTCACTTCGTAGGAATACGGCCTCCCCCACGGATCCTTGAGACCGGTCGTTCCCTTGAGGTAAGGGCCGTTCCAACGCGCTTCGCCGGCGGGCGCCGCGACCAGCGCCGAGAGCCCCTCCTCCGCCGTCGGATATTTCGCATTGTCGACATAGTAGAGTTCGAGCGCGCTTTCGATGTTGCGGACTTGCGCCTTGGCCGCGTTGGTCCTGGCCGAGCCGAGATAGCGCAGCACCTGAGGTGCTGCGAGCGTGGCAATCAGCGCGATGATGGCGAGCACGACCAGAAGCTCGACCAGGGTGAAGCCGCTTTCGCGATCGTCGCTTTCGCCGCCAGATTTTCTGACGCGGCGGGATTTTTCAGAGGTAAAGCGTGGAGTGATCATCAGAGCAGTCCCATGTCCAAACCTGCAAATTGCTCCAGTGCCCAGCTGCAACAGAGGCCGATGGCGATGAACGGGCCGAAGGCGACACGGGCTTTGGCCGCCGCCGGCCCTGTCGCGACCACCAGCCCGCCGACGAACAGCAAAGCGCTGGCGCTGGCGACGAACAGCAGCACCGGCAACAGCAGCGGGCTGATCCAGCATGCGGCGGCGGCCAGCATCTTGACGTCGCCGAGGCCGAGGCCAATCCGGCCGGTCATCAGAAAATGGCCGCGCCGGATCAACCAGGCAGCGGCAAAGGTCGCGGCGGCGAACAGCAGCCGCGCCGGTAGGCCGTCCGCCTGCGTCGCCATCTGATAGACAAGGCCGATGCCGGCCAGGGCCAGGCTGAGCCCGTCCGGGATGATCTGCCGGCGGAAATCGGCGATCGAAATGGCGCATAGAATAGCCGCCAGGGCGATGGTGGCAGCCAGCACGAGGGATGAGTGCACAGCCATCGTCAATACGCCAGCCTCTTCAAGTCCTGTTGCAGTTTGGTGCCGCCGCGTCGCTTCTGGATCGGCGTCTGCAAGCTGATCTTGCCGCGGAATTCGTCCGTCACTTCGCGCGCTTCGTTGATGTCGCGCACGACATGCGGCCTGATGAAGATGATCAGTTCGGTGCGTCCGATACTGTCCGTCTTCTGCTTGAACGCGTTGCCGATGATTGGGATATCGCCGAGGATGGGCACTTGCGTGCGGTCGACATTGTTGCGCGACTGGATCAGGCCGCCCAGCGCCAGGCTCTCGCCGTCATTGACCAGGACGCGAGTCTGAATCTTGCGCTGCTGGATGGTCGGCGAATCGATGCCGGAGCTGGTCGTCCTGGTGACATTGCTGACCTCCTGCTGGATGTCGAGCATGACCCTGCCGGCATTGTTGATTCGTGGCGTCACCGTCAGGATGACACCGGTGTCCTTCATCTCGACCGAGACGACCGGCGAACTGCCGAGCGTCTGATCCACCACTTGCCTTGTGGCGATCGGGACCTGGTCGCCGACCTGCAAGATCGCCTTCTGGTTGTTCAGCGCCATGATGGTCGGCGCCGAGATGACATTGACGTCGGTGATGCTGGAAAGTGCATTCAGCGTCACCTGGATGTTGTCGGTGGCGTAGCTCCAATTGAAGCCAGGCAGTGCCGCTGCGGCAACGCCCTTTGCCACGTCGGTCACCGAGATGTTCATGCCGCCATTCTCGAAGAACCAGCGCAGTCCGTATTTCAAATCGTCGTTGAGCGTCACTTCGGCGATGACAGCCTCCAGCATGACTTGCGTCGGCAGCACGTCGACCTTGGCCAGGATCTGCTCGATGCGTTCGTAGTCGCGCGCTGTGGTCTGGATCAGCAGCGCATTGTTTTCGACATCGGCGACGACCGTGGCGTGGGCGGTCGCCTGTCCATCCTGCATCGGCATCGAAGGCGACGGCCCGGTCAGTGGCACCGGCGTGACGCCATCCGATTGCATGGCGATCGGCGTCTGGTCGGGCGACACATTCGAGCCGCCTGTATCTCCCTCGGTCTTGACCGTGGTGCCAAGCACGGAGCTCAACACCGCAGCCAGTTCCTTGGCCGGACGGTTCTGGATCTGGTAGACGAAAAGCTGGTCTTCGTTCGTCTCGGCCAGCCGATCGAGCTTGTTGATCCAGGTCGCGGCACGGGCGAGATAGGCCGGGCGCGACGTGATCACCAGCACCGAATTCAGCCTGTCGTTGGGGATGAACTGGATGAGCTTGGCGCCGGGACCTTCCTTGGTGCCGAAGATGGAATCGAGTTCGGCGGCAACCGCCTCCGGCTTGGAGGTCTTGAGCGGATGCAGCGCCACCGACATGCCGCGCATCCAGTCGACGTCGAATACCGAGACAGCTTCTCTGATAGCATTGAGGTCGCTGTCGTTGCCGGCGACCGTGATCAGGTTGCGAACGGAATCGACCCGCAGCACCGAGCCCTGTCGGGTGATCGGTTCGAGAATGGTCTTCATCTCGTCGGCGGCGATGAATTGCAGCTGCAGCACCTGCACCTTGACGCCGGGGCCGGACGGCGAAACCGAAGGCACACTGACCGGCGGTGTGCTGGACATGATCTCGGAAAGCGGCACGATCTGATAGGTGCCTGCGCGGTTGGTGATGCCGGCGGAATTCACCGCGAGCGCCGATTGCAGGATGTCGACCAGCGCGTCCTTCGACACCGGCTGCGATGTTTGCAAGGTCACCGTGCCCTGCACGCGCGGATCGACGATGTAGTTGAGGTGCAGCGCATCGCCCAGAACCGCTTTGGCCGCCTCGGTGATCGGCGCATTGATCAGGTTGAGCTCGAACTGGCCCGAACCGTCTGTCGTCACCTTGGCGACAGGCGCGCCGGAGGAGACGAACTGGCCCGAGCCCTGATACTGCGTGCCGTTGAAGCGCTGCGCCTGGCCGGCGGCCGAGGTGATGGCTCCGGGACCGGTATAGCCCGCCCGCAAAGGCGAGTTCTTGGCATGCAGGCTGTCGATGGTCTCGGTGAAGAAGTCCTTGCCCGGCGCGGAGGTGCAGCCGGCAATCGCCAGCAACGTGCACAACACGACGCGATGACCGGACCCGATTGCCATACACTTGATTCCCCTGAGACCAAGTCTAGGGCTTCTTGCAAGCAGATGTCGGGAATGATGGGGGTATTGGGGGTCTATCCACAGGGTTGGCGGCGGAGGGCGGCAGGTGGTCGGAGGACGGTGAGGCGCGTACGGCGTATAAAACGGCAACCGCCTGGATGCGGCAAAGGGCAGCGTCACTGCAGTTCCACGGCAAAAAATGCACTGTCACCGTAATTCCAACGCTCACTGCCGATTGCCTCCCAACATCATTTATCCGACCCAAAATACTTGGTCCGCAGATCGTCGATCTCGCCCGTATCATGAGCACCAAGCAATTCTATCGTTAGTGGGCGAGTCAGGAGGCTCTGTCGCGGAAGCGCGAAGCCGTACTTGTCAGGTTCGAACAGTGGCCCGACCACCTTCACCGGTAGATCGGGATGGGTGTAGGCGTGGTATTCGAGAACGGGGGCATCGGCGATGATTGCAGCGACGTCGCCATTCACGAGACCGTCGACGGCGCGATCGAGCCCGGCGTAGGTGAGGGTTTGAAGCCCCTGTTGCCGGGCAAACTCCTCCTCGACGGTGCCTGTCAGCACACCGACCGGCCTGTCGGTCAGATCGGCGAGGCCATTGATCTTGTTTGTGAGGGAAAGGGTCGTCATCACGCTCGTCACCGACGAGGTGACATAGGCAAGGACGGCGATGCCACAAACCAGCCACAGCCCCTGCCAGATACGGCCGACCCAGCCGAACAGGTTCTTTCGCGAAGGCGACTTGCCGGATGTCGCGACCGACATCACTGAATAGAAGCTCTCGGCAAAGCCGTCGCGCCATCGCTTGGGGAAAGCCTCGTCGAACTGGCGATCGAAGAAGGTGAGCAAGACCGTGGCAGCGACAATGATCAGGGCTATCCAGGCATAGGCTTTTAGGAAGCCGGCATCGCCAAGACCCGCGATCAGATTGCCGAAGCCCTTTCCCTGCTCAGTGCTGGTCATGATCCGCATGCCGCCGTCGAACCAGGGCTGGGTGAAGTCGAGCAGTTCGGCCCGGGATTGATTGATCGTCAGATTGGTCACCGCTACGTCGATTTTGCCGGAAGCGGCCGCCAGAACCAGATCGTGCATGGTGTCGAACTGGATGTAGCGATACTGGTGGCCGAGTTTAGCCGCAAGGCCCTCCCAAAGATCGACCGCCATGCCGGTGAACTGCCACCCCTTGTCTTTCATGACGAAGGGAGGGTTGACGAAAAGGCCGACGTTCAAGGGCTCGGAAGGCTGTTGCGCCTGGGCTGAAACTTGCGGCCACAGGAACATGAGGAGCAGAATGAAGGAGCCGGCTAGCCTGCACCAGGTCCGCATGGCGATCCTTTCCGTATTGGCATCTCAACCCGGTCGAGGACGGCAAGAGAGTTTCGCCAGAAACCGGAAAGCCTGGCGCGTCCATGGAAGAGCGGCGACCGGCCCTCGCGCGGTGTTGCGGGGCGCAGGACGATCCGATCGGCTGTTTTGCGGCATGCGGCAGCTCGGAAAACAACCTGTCGTACCGGCAGCTTTTCTTCCGGATTTATGCAACGGTCTGGCCTGGAACGAAAACCAACCTTACAACACATCAGGCCATAATCTATCCAAAAAGAAGTCATTCAGGGATATGCCTTTTCCATTCGGGTATTAATTTGAAACAACGATGCGATATATTTGCGAAGCGAAACAGATTACCGAAATAAATTATATTTATGTATTGACATAACTTACTGCTGGCAGCATTTCAGTGACCGCTAAGGCAATCGTCGAGAACTCCAGACTATTTTCCATATTATTAAGCATTTGAAAAATTCAACCCGCGCTATGCTACTTTTTCCTTGCTTCAGGCCGACTCGGGATGCAGCTTTTTGGCAACAGCATCCGCGTCCGCGGATTGCTGCATGCTTGGGCGGACGGGCGCTAAGCATGGAAAGGGAAATCGACATCCGCTGATGCGGCCTCCCGCGGGCTCGATCCTGCCCGCTCTTCTTTTGAGGCTGTGGACCATCTCCATCCCAGGCTGCTCTTGGTCGTCGAGCTACACATTTGACGGACAATCCGCAGCCGCCAGCCAGTCGAGGAATGAACCATGAAATTCACAGTCTATGCGATCATCGCCACTGCCTTGGTGGCGGTCGCCGGATGCACCACCGATGACTACGATGGCTGTCGCGGAAATGGCTGCCTGGTCGATCGGCCTCAGCAAAAAAATCGGGAGATCGATGACCGGCCGCAATACGACAGGAACGGCAATCCGAACTTCGATACGCGTGGCCGCTACATCGGCTGCCATGGGCTGGGATGCCAGGTCGACGACCCTGATGATGGCGATCAAAGCATCGACGACAGGCCGCAGTACGACAAACAAGGAAATCCGAATTTCGATACGCAGGGCAATTACCAGGGATGCCACGGCATCGGCTGCGAGGTCGATACGCCGGCCGATGACAGTTCGTCGGCCGATGACGATTCTAATTGATAGAACCCTGAGGCGAAGAAGAAGGAGGCCAACTATGTCTGAATTCGACGGCCAGCGACATGCCAAGATCGTTGTGATCGGCCTCGCGGGGCTCGGAATGACGCTGACGTCCGCTTTCGCCGCGAATAGCGACTGCCACGGCGTAAAGGTCGACGTGACGACGGCGCGCAAACAGGAGTTTCGTCCTCTCGTTGCATCGGCGATGACCGACAAGGTCAAACCCGCCCAGGTGAAATTCCAGGCGATTCTGGAAAGCGGGGACTGGAGTGCCATTTATGTCTCCACGCCGGTGGCCGAAGACGGCATGATGTTCTTCCAGACAGTCAATGGAAAAAGGCAGTTTCGTGAAGTATGGGGCGGCTATGCCACTCCATCGGAAAAACCTGAACTGGTATCCTGGGCTACGAAGCTCGGAGCGCCGCAAGATCTGGCAAAGTGTTTTGCCGAGACAGTTACGGAAAGACGGTGATGGTCGCTGGAGATTGTCGCGAATGACTTTCAGGCATGGATCGGCGGAAACTGATCAAGGACTGCCTGACTGATGTCGCGATCGAGGAAGGGAAGTCGGTATTGATCTCCCGCAGCAGAATCAAGCCTGACGGCCACGACGGCAGTGGTCGACAGCGATTTTGCCAGTGGCGTTGCTCGCGCCGGACTCGGCTCGACCGAGGACACCTTGGATGATGATCCAACCGTGATTCCTCTGGAGCACCTCAAGGATAGCGACGGGGCCACCGATTCCTGTCGGAATCGCCATGTACGATCAAAGACTTAAGGCGCCATCGCCAATATGGAAAACCCGCCATGGCGAACCATGACGGGTTTTTCACGATGCAACTGCGATCAGCCCGCTTCAGCCGACCCTGACGACAAAATGCTTCGTCACCGACTCGATGATCTTCCAGGTTCCCTTGAAATCCGCTTCCACCACGAAGGCATCGCCGGGGCCGACCTCGACCGGCGTGCCGCCGTCCGGCGTGATGATGATGCGGCCGGCGATCATGTGCACGAACTCATAGTCGGTATAGGTGGCGTGATAAGTGCCGGGCGTCGCGCGCCATGTCCCCGACAACACCTTGCCGTCCTCGGTCGTGTGCTGGACGGCGGTTTGCATGGTCGGCTTGCCCTCGACCACGACCCAGCCGGCCAGATCGCCGGCTTCCGCGTTCTCGACGGCGCCGAATTTGAGGATCGTGCTGCGTGTCATGTCCTGGGCTCCGTTTGGTGCATTGCGTGGCGTTGTTTGCCTGTCCGGTCAGATAACCGATGCACTTGCCGCGAGCAATGCCGGCGCCATACGGCGAAGGGCAACGAACTCGTTAACGGGTTCCTTCGGCGCCTTTCGCCGGCACGTTGGCTGACGGAGCATCAAACGAAAAACCCGCCTGTGCGGCGGGTCATTGGCGCAAATCAGCACCATGGACGAATACGTACCATAGCTGAGGGCACGGAGTCAAGAAAAAATTCCTATCGCAAAAAAACTAGCGTCACAAAAGCTGCCAACACTGGCTTCCACGAGACCTTTTGTTAATCCGAGTTCGGAGCCCTGCCGTGCGGCGCACGACACGCCCGCGTCCTTCGGCTCTCGACGGGCGGGTTAGGGTTTGTGCCGTGCCGAAACCAGCTCGGCCTTGCGCCTTGCCGTCTCCAGCCCGAGCCCGATGAAGGCGCGCGCGTGCTTGGCCAGCGCCATGTTGTCCGTCCACAGATTGCGCCAGATCGCGGTCTTCTTCGACAGGTTCTCATCGACGATTTCCGAAGAGAAGGATTCGAAGCTGAGGTCGTCGCTGTAGCCGATGGCCGTGAGCGCATCGAAGATCGCGGCGAAGTCGATATTGCCGGTGCCGAGGAAGCCGCGATGGCTTTCGCCGATATGGACATAGCCGATCTTATCCGCGGCTTGACGGATGGCCAGCCCGACATCGGCCTCCTCGATGTTCATGTGGAAGGTGTCGAGATGCAGGAAGATGTTGTCCGAGCCGGTATCCTCGATGAAGGCCAGCCCTTGCGCGGCGGTGTTGAGCAGATTGCTTTCGAAGCGGTTGACGATCTCGAGGTTGAGCGTGACGCCGGCCGCCTTGGCTGTCTCGGCAACCTTGGCCAGCGTGCCGGCACTGCGCTGCCATTGATCGCGCGTCGGCGCTAGCGTCTGCAATCCGTGGCTGGTCGAGAGAATGCCGGCAACCTTCCGGCCGCCGAGATCGCGCGTCAGCGCGATGGTGTCGTTGAGGATTTCGACGCCGCGCGCGGCAATCGCGTTGTCGGCGCTCGAAATATCGCCATCACCAGGCAATCCGATGCTGATCACCACGCCGAGGCCAAGATCGGCGATGCGCCTGGCGAGCCCGCTTATGTCGACATTGGCGGGGTCGAGATAGGAGAATTCGATAAGGTCGAAGCCGGCCTCCCTGGTGTTGGCCAACGTCCGTTCGAGATCGGCCTGTGCCGAACTCGCCGACCAGACGAAAGAATGGATTCCAATACGCGACATCATCGTCTCCGGCTTCTGCGCATCGGACCCAGAGGCGGAGCCGATGCCTGGACAAGACGTGGGGGGGGGGGGGCGGGCGCCCCCCCCCCCGCGGGCGGGCGGGGGTGGCCCCCCCCCGCCCCCCCCCCCAAGAGAAAAAAAAAAACCACCCACCC